>NZ_JBFTNE010000105.1:0-23977 GCF_056397325.1 Cupriavidus sp. 05N39 | reverse complement strand
TGCGTGAACTGGTCGCCCGCGTTGGGCGCAGCCAGGCTAGCACCGTGCTGATCTATGGCGAGACCGGGACGGGGAAGAGCCTGGTGGCGCGCATGCTCCACGCGCAGTCCAATCGGGCTGGGCGCGAGTTCATCGATATCAATTGCGCTGCGATTCCCGCCCAGTTGCTCGAATCCGAGTTGTTTGGCCATGAGCGCGGTTCGTTTACCGGCGCGGTCARCAGGAAGGAGGGACTGATCGAGGCGGCGAATGGCGGCACGGTCTTCCTGGACGAAGTCCGCGAGCTGGATCCTGTCATGCAGTCCAAGATCCTGACCCTGCTGGACACGCGGCGATTCCGGCGGGTCGGCGCGGTGCGTCCCATCAGCGTGGATGCCCGCTTTATCGCAGCGACCAACAAGATCCTGTTGAGCGAGGTCAAGGCCGGCAAGTTTCGCGAGGATCTGTATTACCGGCTGCAGGTGATCGCCATCAATATCCCGCCGCTGCGCGAGCGTGGCGACGACATTTTCCTGCTCGCGAGCAACGCGCTGGCGAAGTACAACGCGCAGTACGGCAGCCACTTCCGGCGGCTGGATCCGGAGGTGGAGCGCATTTTCCGCGCGTACCAGTGGCCGGGGAACGTGCGTGAACTTGAAAACCTGCTGGAACGCATCTGCGTGCTGGAGGAAGGCGATTGCATCCGGCCGTATCACTTGCCGGCGCGCATCCTGCGGGACGTGGCGCGCCCCGCGGGCGCAATGGACGATGCCGTGGCGCAGCCGGCTGCAATGGACGGGCATGCTGCGTCCGAGCGGGGGCAGGACTATTACGAGGCCACGGCACGCTTCCAACGCGCGCTGATTGAGCAGACGTTGGTGTCGTGCCACCAGGGCCTCAGTGCGGCGGCCGAGAACCTGGGGTTGAGCCGGCACGCTTTGCGGCACCAGATGATGAAGCTGGGCCTGCTGGCCCCGACTGCCGGAAGTGACGAAGAGGGGGCGTGAATTTCACGCAACTGCGCGCCTTCTTTCGCGTGAAAATCACGCGAAAGGCTGGATGTCTAATGCTAAGTTACTGAAATATAAAGATATCTACATGATTCGCCCTGTGGCATGCAATCTGCTCTAGATGAATCGTCAAGCCCGGCTTGGGGAAGACACCATCTGGAGAACACTGCATGCAGTCCCTGAAGATCATTTGCCCTAATGGCCATCTCGGCTTCGCGCCGTTGCGCACCGAGAGCTTTGGGTTGGGGGTGGAGGCGGGCCCTGACTACATCGCGGCCGATTCGGGAAGCGATGACGTGGGCCCGGTGCCGCTGGGGTCGGACACTTCGACGAGTCCCGAAGCGTGGCAACGGCACGATCTGGAGCAAATGTTGCTGGCGTCGCGCCGTCTCGGCGTGCCGATGATCATCGGCTCGGCCGGCGATACGGGATCGAACAGCCGCGTGGACCTGTACGTGCGGATCATCGGCGAACTGGCCGCCAAGCATGGCCTGAGGAAGTTCCGGGTCGGCTACTTCTATTCCGAGGTGGACAAGGCCTTTCTTCGCGAGTCAATGCGCGCCGGAAGGGCGGTGAGCGGGCTCGACGGCTTTGCAGACCTGACCGAAAGCGAGCTCGATGCGACCGACCGTATTGTCGCCATGGCCGGTGTTCATCCCTATGTAGAGCTGCTGCGCCAGGGCGCCGACGTGATCATCGGCGGGCGCAGCTCGGATGCCGCGGTCTTTGCCGCGCCGGCGCTACACCACGGCTTTTCCGCCGATCATTCCTATTACCTGGGCAAGGTGCTCGAGTGCGCGTCGTTCTGTGCCGAGCCCTATGGCGGCAAGGAGACCGTGATGGGCGTCATCTCGCACGACGACGTCCAGGTCACGGCGATGCACCCCGAGCAGCGCTGCACCGTCGCCTCGGTATCCGGCCATGCGATGTACGAGCGCTCCAATCCGTACGAGGAGTTCGTCGCCGGGGGCAAGCTGGACATGACGCATTGTCGCTACGAGCAGATGGGCAATCGCACCACGCGCATCACGGGCTCGCGCTTTATCGAGGCGGAAACGGTCCGGGTCAAGCTGGAAGGAGCGGGGAAGGTGGGCGAGCGCTTCGTCGGCCTGTGCGGCATCCGCGATCCCTACACCATTGCCAACGTGGACCGGGTGATTGCGTGGGCGCGCGAGCAGGTGCGCGTGCGTTTTGGCGACAGCGGCTATCAACTGCACTACAACGTGTACGGCCGCGATGGCGTGATGGGCGAGCTGGAGCCGCTGCGCGACCGCCCGGGGCACGAGCTCTGCGTGCTGGTGCAAGGGGTCGCCCCGACCCGCGAGATGGCCGAGGAGGTGACGATGATCGGCTTGCGCCAGATGTTCTATGCGCGGCTGCCTGACGTCAAAGGCACGGCCGGTTCGGTGTCATTCCCGCTGGATGAAGTCCTGCACGCCAGCGCGGCCTACCGTTGGACACTGAACCACACGGTGGAGGTGCAAGACCCCATGGCGCTGTTCCCCACCCACCTCATTGAAGTTGGCGTCTGAGCCTGGAGCCGCATATGACAACGACGACTACGAAGACAACGCAAAAACTGCATCAACTCGCCAAGATCATCCGCAGCAAGAACGCGGGGGTCAACAAGATCACTTTCGACATCATCTTTCGCGAGGCGCACGAGTACGAACACGTCAAGCGCTCGCGCGTGCTGAGCCGGGAAAGCATGGCCGCGCTATACGCGATTCCGGTCGAACGGATCTCGGATTTCGTCGAATACGATCCCGCGTACGCGATCAAGTTCACGATCTATCGCGCCCGGCCCAGCGGCAGCGCCGGCGATGGCGACATCTTTGGCGCCCAGCAGTACGCGCCGCTGCTGGACCTTGATATCCCTGCCTAGGCAGGACATCGCCGGATTCCACGGGACCCGGGTGGACACCCGGGTCCCGGTTCCTGACATCCATGCTGCTCTACCCACTGAGATAGGAGCGCCGAATGCGAAAGACGTTAGCCCACATTGCCCTGTTGCTTGCCGCGATGTCCGCGGTAACCATGGTGGCGGCCCAGACCGATGCCAAGGTGCCGCCTTTGATGAGAATTGTCGTGCCGTTTTCGGCGGGCGCGAGCAACGACGTGATCGCGCGTGCGATCGCGCCGGGGCTGGCAAAGCGCCTGGGGACCACGGTCATCGTGGAAAACAAGCCTGGTGCGGCAGGCGTCGTTGGTGCCGATTCGGTTGCCAAGGCGCCACGGGACGGGTCCGTGCTGCTACTGACGTCATCGACCTTCCTGACCGCTGCCGCCACCCAGCCTCGCTCGCCCTACGATCCGCTTGCCGCGTTCGCGCCGGTGTCCATGGTCGCCGAGGGGCCGTTGTTGCTGGCGGTCTCGTCCTCGACCCAGATCACGTCGCCGGCCGAGCTGATTGCGGCAGCGCGCGCCAAGCCAGGCGCGCTGACCTACGGCTCGGCGGGGATCGGTTCGCTGGCGCAGCTGGCGACGGAGTTGTTGTGCGACATCTCGAAAGTCCAGATGATGCACGTCCCGTACAAAGGGGCTTCCAACGCGATGATCGACCTGGCCGCGGGGCAGATCGACGTCATGATGTCCAATTACAGCTCGCTCGTGACGCAGCTGAAGTCCGGCAAGGTGCGGGCGCTGGCAGTGACCTCGCAGCGGCCGAACCCGGCGTTTCCCGAATTGCCATCACTGGCGACATCGGTGCCAGGCTATGGGATCGAGATCTGGGTCGGTGTCCTCGCACCTGCCGGCACGCCCGCGCCGCTGGTCCAGAGGCTGAACCGCGAGATCAATGAGATTGCTGCGTCGCAGGATGTGCGTGTCGTGCTTGAACCGGACGGCTCGGCGCCCAAGGCAATGAGTCCGTCCGAATTCGGCGCGCGCATGAGGCAGGATCTTGCGCAGTGGAAGCACATCGCCGGTGACCGGAAGATCGTGGCGGAATGAAAGGTGGGGAGAAGCCTTAGGCGCCGTCCAGCAAGTCGTGCGCGTTCAGGATCGCGTACGCTATATCCGGGTTTGTCTCAAGGCAACGCCGTATCGCCGCGGGAATGGCTTGCTTGGTCTTGCGGCACAACCCGGTTTGCTCCTCCACCTGGATGCTGATGCCGCGCACCGTGCGCACTTCGTGGATGCTGGGCGTGATCGTCAGCACGATGCCCAGTTGCGCGTACATGCGCCGCTCCATGTCCTTCAGGTCGGCAAGGCTCGACAGGCTTTCAAGGCGGGTGATCAGCCTTTTTTCTTCTTCCCTGGTCAGCCTCAGGATCCGGATGTCTGCCTGCGGGTCGCCCAGCAGGGTTTCGCGGCCGCACGTGCAGGCGCCTGGCGGACACTCCTTGCGAATCGGAAATGGGACGTTCATATCGTCGTCGGGGCGATGCGCATCATCCAGAGAGGGTAGCTGACTATCATAAATCAGGAGCCCACTGATCATCCGTCACTGGCGCCGCATTTCCGTCGGTCCGGCGCAAAGCGCCGCGGAACGCATATCTGCGGTGGTAAGCYCAAACTCTGTGCGAGCCCGATTCCTACACCTTTGCAGCCGACCTCAACCCAGTTGTGGCGTACCGTCGCCGACCAGCGCGCCTATGACGATGCCAAGCGGCGCGTCCGGTCGTTGCGTGGTTTCTATGCCCACGCCATCCTCTATGTGGCGATCAATACGATCCTGGTTGTCATCAATCTGATGACGGTTCCGCATCGGCTGTGGGTTTTGGGTCCCTTGTTTGGCTGGGGCACTGGCGTGGCCGTGCACGGCCTGTTGGTCTGGACCCGTGTCGGCCTGCTGGGCCGCCAGTGGGAGGAACGCAAGATCGCCGAACTGCTGGCGCGCGACCGGGTCCGTGTGCTGTCGACCGAGAAACAGCTGGTCGAGGCGCAGATGCGATTGCTGCAGGCCCAGATCGAGCCGCATTTCCTCTTCAATACGCTGGCGAACGTGGTGAGCCTGATCGAATCGTCTCCACCCCGTGCCACGCTGATGCTCGAGCATTTCATCGCCTACCTGCGGGCATCGCTGACGGCGAGCCGTTCGACGCAGGGAACCGTGGCCCAGGAGGCTGCGCTGCTTCACGATTACCTGGAGGTGATCAAGATCCGCATGGGTGAGCGCCTGAACTACACCATCGACATCGACCCCGGACTGGCCAAGGCGCCGCTGGCGCCGATGCTGTTGCAGCCGGTGGTCGAGAACGCCATCAAGCATGGCCTGGAGCCCAAGATCGAGGGCGGCCGGCTGGTGGTGCGGCTGCAGCGCCGCAACGATCGCATGCAGGCTTGCGTCGAAGACAACGGCTTGGGCTTCAAACCGTCCGATGGCTCGGGGGTTGGGTTGTCCAACCTGCGCGAGCGGCTGGCCGTCCTGTACGACGGCGATGCGCACGTGCGGATCGAAGAGCGCTCCCCGGGCACGGCCGTCCTGATCGACCTGCCCCTGCCTCCCATGACCTGAACGGAGATTCGTCATGACCCCGACCGCCGTGATCGCCGACGACGAAGAGCACCTGCGCGCGCACCTGCGTGCCAAGCTGGCCCGCCTGTGGCCCGAAATGCAGGTGCTGGCGGAAGTCTCCAATGGCTTGCAGGCGGCGGAAGCCATTTCCCGGCTGTCGCCCAGCGTCGCTTTCCTGGACATCAAGATGCCCGGCCTGTCCGGGCTGGATGTGGCGYAGGGGCTGGAAACCGACACCAGGGTGGTGTTCGTCACGGCTTACGATGAGTATGCGCTGGAGGCCTTCGAGCGGGAGGCGGTCGACTACCTGGTCAAACCGGTGACCGACGAGCGCCTTGCCCGCTCCGTCGAGCGTTTGCGCAAGGCCTTCAACGAGGCCGCGCCTGCGCCCGAGCTGGCCCGGCTGCTGAGCCAGCTGACGCGCCGGCTCGGCGGCGCCGAGGCGAGCGAGCCGCTGCGCTGGGTGCGTGCGAGCCGGGGGGATACGACCAGCCACGTACCGGTCCAGGAGGTGCTGTACTTCCAGAGCGACGATAAGTACACGGTGGTCAATACGCGCGACGGCGAGCACCTGATCCGCACCCCGCTGGCGGAGTTGGCCTGCAGCCTCGATCCCGAGTGGTTCTGGCAGATCCATCGGTCGACCATCGTCAACATGAACCATGTGGCGGGCACGCGGCGGGACGGCACCGGCCGCTTGTTTGTCCGGCTCCATGGCAGCCAGGCGGAATTGCCGGTGTCCCGGGCCTACATGCACCGGTTCAGGCAGATGTAGGCCGGGGCAGGGTGGATGGCCGCCGCTTCAGTCCCGGCCCATGAACTCGCGGATCTTGCGCTCCTCCCAGTCACGCCCGCGGCCGCTGATCCGGATCCAGACCACCAGGCCGTGCAGGCCCAGCGCCAGGCCCCAGGCCAGCGTCGTCCCCATCGGCCACGGCCAACTGTCCAGGTGATGGCGAGTCCAGTTCGGCGCAGGCAGGAAGAGGTACCGCAGCCACAAGAATGCATTGACGGCCAGGTACACCATCAGATGGATGTACCACCCGCGTAGCATCCTGACCAGGCGGGAAGCGCGCCTATAGGCCAGCGCTTCGGGGCCGGGAGGATCGCCGGAGGGGAATGGGTTCGGATCGGTTCTCATCGTTTGCGGTCTCACTGGAGCCTGGTATGGCCGTAGTGTTGTGCATCGGGCGGCAGCCGGGCCACCGCGGCGCGCCGGATCAACACGAAAACGTCGCCAGTGGTGGAAGGCGTTCGCCAGCCGCTGGACGCTTTTTGGGTTGTTCACGAGCCTGAATGGCAGACGGCTGACGCGTAACGCCGAGTTCCTCGGTCAGCAGTAGCATGCCACGCGCCAGCAGCCGGCCGGCGAAAAACTGCCGGAGGGTTTATCCTCGCCGTGTCGCTCACCCGGGCAGGGGCGCAATTCGCGCACCGGCAGGATGGCGCGTTCGGCAATCCCACCAAGGACTCCCCCATGTCACTTTCGATGTATGACGTATCGATCCCCGCCTTTATGCGGGCATTCGGCAGCCTGTCGGCCATCCTGGACAAGGGCGCCGCCTTTGCGCAGGCGCAGGGTATGGATCCTGCCGATTTGATCCAGACCCGGTTGGTGGCGGATATGGACCCGCTGTCGGCGCAGGTGCAGCGCGCCAGCGATAGCGCAAAGGGTTGCGCGGCGCGGCTGGCGGGAATCGAAATGCCGTCCTTCGCCGACACCGAGACCACTTTCCCGGAACTGCAGGAGCGCATTGCCAGGACGGTGGCGTTCCTGAAGACCATCGAGCCCGCCCAGCTTGAAGGCAGCGAGACGCGCACCATCGAACTCAAGCTGCGGCCCAATCCGGTGACGTTCGACGGCAAAACCTATTTGCTGGGCTTTGTGCTGCCAAACTTCTATTTCCACGTGACCACCGCTTACGACATCCTGCGCCATAAGGGCGTGCCGATTGGCAAGCGCGATTATCTCGGTCTGTCCTGACCGAAGGGCGCCCGTCCTGGCGCCATGCCGAGGGGAAAGGCGGCGAGGCCGCCTTGGCATCATGCCATGGGCGGCCTCGTCCGCAGGGGTGGCGCGCCGGGCTCAGGCCCCGCTGGCCGCCAGTTCGCGTTCGGCGGCGGGCTGCTGGTCAAGCCGGTCCAGGCGGCCGCTCCAGGCGGTCAGGCCCAGTGCCACCAGCACCACCAGCGCGCCAATCCACGGCGTATGCATCAGTCCCATGTGGGTCACGATCAGTCCGCCGGCCCACGCCGCGCCGGCAATGCCCAGGTTGAATGCGGCGATATTCAGGCCCGATGCCACATCCACCGCATCCGGCGCATAGCGCTCCGCCTGCTTGACCACATAGACCTGCAGGCCCGGCACATTGCCGAAGGCAACTGCGCCCCATGCCAGCACGGTAGCTACCACCAGCCAGCGGTGCGCTGCGGTGAAAGTCAGGGCGAACAGTACGAGCGCCAGCAGCAGGAACACGATCTTGAGCGCGGGAATGGGACCGTGGCGGTCTGCCAGGCGTCCGCCCCAGATATTGCCCGCGGCGACCGACACGCCGTAGACCAGCATGACCAGCCCGACCGCGCCGGCGCTGAAGCCCGACACATCCTGCAAGATGGGGGCGAGGAAGGTGAAGGGGATGAACGAACCGCCATAGCCGACCGCGGTCTTGGCGTAGACCAGCAGCAGGCGGGGCTCCGCCAGCACCTTGGCCTGTTGCAGCAGGGAGGCCGGGGCGCTGTGGCGGATATTGGCCGGCACGAACATCAGGCTGCCGACAAAGGCCACCAGGCCGAGCGCCGACACCGCGAGGAAGGTCTCGCGCCAGCCGAAATGCTGGCCGATAAAGGTGCCCAGCGGCACGCCTGTGACGAGGGCAACCGTCAGCCCGGTGAACATGATGGCGATCGCGCTCGCGGCCTTTTCCTTCGGCACCAGGCTGGTAGCGATGGTGGAACCGATCGAGAAGAAGACGCCGTGGGCCAGGCCGGTCAGTATCCGCGCCAGGATTAGCGATTCGTAGCCGGGTGCCTTCCATGCCAGCAGGTTGCCCAGCGTGAACAGCGCCATCAGCGACAGCAGCAGCGCCTTGCGCGGCAGGCGGCCGGTGAGGGCGGTCAGCACGGGGGCGCCAATGGCCACGCCGAGCGCATAGAGGCTGACCAGCAGCCCGGCCGAGGGCAGCGTGATCCTGAGGTCGGCGGCGATGGTGGGAATCAGGCCGACGATGACGAATTCGGTGGTACCGATGGCAAACGCGCTGATGGTCAGCGCGAACAGGGCAATGGGCATGGTTAGCTCCAGGAGCGTCCGGGAATTGGGATGGGCGCAGTTTGCCGCTGTCTTTGTTGCGGAATAAGTGGGTGATCTGGATAAGATATTTGATTAGTATTCAAGAATGAAGATCACTCTCGAAGAACTGCAGGCCTTTGCCACTGTGGTGGATAGCGGCTCCATTACGGCCGCGGCCGAGCAACTGGGGCAGACCGTGTCGGGGATCAGCCGCGCGCTGAGCCGCCTGGAGGAGAAGGTGGGCACGACGTTGCTGCACCGGACCACCCGGCGGCTGGCCTTGAGCGAGGAGGGCGAGGCGCTGCTGGCGCATGGCCGCGCCATCCTTGCCTCGGTCGAACTGGCGGAGGAGCAGATGGCCGTGCGCCGCCAGCAGCCGGTGGGGCGGCTGCGGGTCAATGCGGCATCGCCCTTCATGCTGCATGTGGTCGTGCCGCTGGTCGGGGAATTCCGCCGCGCCTATCCCGGGATCGAGCTGGAACTCAATACCAACGACCAGATCATCGACCTGCTGGAGCACCGCACCGACGTGGCGATCCGTATTGGCCCGCTGCGCGATTCCACGCTGCATGCCCGGTCCCTGGCCAGCAGCCGGGTGCGCGTGCTGGCCAGTCCGGCCTATCTGAAGGCAAGGGGTCGCCCGGAAACGGTGGCGGACCTTGCCGGCCACAGCCTGCTGGGCTTCAACCAGCCGGATTCGCTCAACCGCTGGCCCCTGCGCGGCGCCATGGGCGAGGAGGTGCAGATTGCGCCGCATCTGGCGGCGTCCAGCGGCGAGACCCTGCGCCAGCTGGCGCTGGCCGGCGAGGGGCTGGTCTGTTTGTCCGATTTCATGACCGAGGCCGACCGGCGCCGCGGCGATCTGGTCCAGGTGCTGATGGGGAGCACCATCGACGAACGGCAGTCCATCAATGCGGTCTACTACCTCAACACCCAGCTTTCGGCGCGCATTGCCAGTTTCCTGGACTTTGTCGGCGAGCGGTTGCGTACGGCCGGCTGGGCGAAAGTCTAGGCGGGTATGTGGCCCGGAGCAGACTTGTCTCCGGAGCAGGGGAAGGAGGTAGAAGAGGGGGCGGCTGGAGCCGATCCCGTACCTGTGCGAAAATAGCGAGTTAGCCGCAGCTTGCCCGCCATTCGCCGCGCGTCGCTCCCCTGGAACACTCCTCCCGGCCTCCGCCATGCGCGACCCGGGACTTGCCTGCGCCATGCGCAGTTTGCCGGCCCCCGGCCTGAGCGCTCCGCCGACGTGTTTCGCCGACGCGCCTCGCCGTCGGGCCGCATCGTGACTGCATCACCCACAATTACCTACAGCTACCTAAAGCTTTACCAGCCAGCATGACTTACGCCGTCAAGGAAATCTTCTACACACTGCAGGGCGAAGGCGCCAACGCGGGCCGTGCCGCAGTGTTCTGCCGCTTCTCCGGATGCAATCTCTGGAGCGGCCGGGAGGAAGACCGTGCCAGCGCGGTCTGCCAGTTCTGCGATACCGACTTCGTCGGCACCGACGGCACCGAGGGCGGCAAGTACCGCACCGCCGATGCGCTCGCCGACATGGTCGCGGCCCAGTGGCCGCAGTCCGTGGAGAGCAGCGCCGCCGGACGGCCGCTGGTGGTCTGCACCGGCGGCGAGCCGCTGCTGCAGCTTGACGCGCCCCTGATCGACGCCCTGCATGCGCGCGGCTTCGAGATCGCCATCGAGACCAATGGCACGCTGCCGGTGCCGGACGGCGTCGACTGGGTTTGCGTGAGCCCCAAGATGGGCGCCGAACTGGTGGTCAAGCGCGGCGACGAGCTCAAGGTGGTGATTCCCCAGGATGGCCAGGATTTCGCCGCATACGAGCGCCTTGATTTCCGCTATTTCCTGGTGCAGGCCATGGACGGCCCGCTGGCACGGCAGAATACCGCCCTCGCGGTGGACTTCTGCCAGCGCCGCCCGCTCTGGCGCCTCTCGCTGCAAACCCACAAGCTGTTAGGCATCCGGTAAATCGCACCGGCACGCTTCGGCATCCCCTCGGCACCCATCGGCCCTCATGAACAAGCAAGTTTCCATTACCCGCCGGCTGGAGTTCGACTCCGGCCACCGTATCCCCAACCATGGCGGCCAGTGCCGCAACATCCATGGCCATCGCTATCGCCTTGACCTGACGCTGTCGGGCGAGGTGCTGCATCGCGCCGGTGCCTCGGACGAGGGCATGATCCTGGATTTCAGCGATATCAAGGCGCTGGCCACGGAGCACCTGGTCTCCAAGTGGGACCACGCCTTCCTGATCTATCGCGGCGACACGGCGCTGCTGAATTTCCTGCAGACCATGGACGGGCACAAGACGGTCGTGCTCGATGCGATTCCCACCGTGGAGAACCTGGCCCAGATCGCCTTCGACATGCTCGCGCCGGTGTTCAAGGATTGCTTTGGCCACCAGTTGCAGCTCACGCGCCTGGTGCTGTTCGAGACCCCGAACTGCTGGGCCGAGGTCAGCGCCGCCTTCACCCTGCCCGCGCAGGACTGAGGCGGCCGACCCAGCGCATGCCAGCCGAGATGAACGCGCCGATCCTTCCGCCGCAGGCGGCCGACGCCAGTGCCGATCCCGCCCTGGAGCGCGACCGCCGCTACATGCAGGCCGCGCTCGACGAGGCACGCCTGGCCGAAGCCGCCGGCGAAGTGCCGGTGGGCGCGGTGGTGGTGTGGAACGACACCATCATCGCCCGCGGCCATAACCTGCCGATCCGCTCGGTCGATCCCTCCGCCCACGCGGAAATGCAGGCACTGCGCGCCGCCGCGCAGGTGATCGGCAACTACCGCATGCCGGAGTGCGAGTTGTACGTGACGCTGGAACCGTGCGTGATGTGCAGCGGCGCCATCCTGCATGCGCGGATCCGCCACGTGGTGTTTGGCGCCACCGATCCCAAGACGGGCGCCGCCGGCAGCGTGCTCAACCTGTTCGAGCAGGCCCAGCTCAATCACCAGACCACGATCGCCGGCGGTGTGCTGGCCGACGACTGCTCGCGCATGCTGAAGGATTTCTTCGGCGGCAGGCGCCGGGCGCAGAAGGCTGCCCAGAAAGCGGCGTTGGCAGCGGCGCAGGCAGCGGCTGGCGACGCTTCCGGGAGCGATGCCCGGCCCGTCGCGCCGGGTTGCGCGCATTGCAGCCGCGAAGTCACCACTCGTTCCACTGAAACCGACCCAAGCCAAAACCCCGAAGCATGAGCCAGCCCACGACCACGCCCACGCCACCCACTGAAGTCCGCCTGATCGCTTCGTCGGGCTATCCGCACGATGTCGCCATCGCCGCGCGCGGCTGCGCCTGGCTCAAGGGACATGGCTTCCATGTCGGCAATCCGGACGTGCTGGCGCGCCGCTACCTGCGCTTCGGCGGCAGCGATGCCGAGCGCCTGGCGGACCTGCATGCCATCGGCACCGGCATGGCGCACGAGCTGACGCTGGCGGTGCGGGGCGGCTACGGCATTGCGCGGTTGCTGGAGCGCGTGGACTTCGCCCGCATCGCCGAACAGGCGCGCGCCAGCCAGACGCCAATCGTCGGGCATAGCGATTTCACGGCCTTCCAGCTGGCTTACCTGGCGGCCACGGGCGGGGTCACTTTCGCCGGCCCCATGCTGCTGGCGGATTTCGGTGTGGACGTGGTCGATCCGTTCATGTGGGAGCATTTCGACGGCGTGCTGCGCAATCCGGCGTATGCCGTCGACGTGGCCGCGCCGCAGGCCGGCGGCCAGCCCTTTACCGGCACGTTGTCGGGCACGCTGTGGGGCGGCAACATGGCGATGCTGTGCAGCTTGCTGGGCACGCCCTTCATGCCGGCCGTGGAGGGCGGCATCCTGTTCCTCGAGGACGTCAACGAGCCGCCATACCGGATCGAGCGCATGCTGCTGCAGCTGGACCAGGCCGGCGTGCTTGGCGCGCAGCGCGCGATCGTGCTGGGCGACTTCTCCAACTACCGCGTGACCGATTACGACAATGGCTACGACCTGCCCGCGGTGGTGGCTTACCTGCAGGAGCGGCTGGACGTGCCGGTGCTCACCGGCCTGCCGTTCGGCCACTGCCCGCGCAAGCTGACCCTGCCGGTGGGCGGGCAGGCGCAGTTGAGCGCACGTGCGGACGGCTTTTCGCTGTCGCTGTCGGGGTATCCGGTGTTGAAAGCAGCGGTATCCACCCACATCTGAGGCCTATCGCTTCGTTCCTTTGCCCGCGAGTGGTAAAATCGCGGGTTGTTTCCCGATTTCCCCGCCAGGGCCCCCGCGCCAACGCACCGCCAGGTCGCCACGCCGGGCCTTTAGCCGCCCACGCTGCCAAGCGATCAGCATTTTGCCCGGTCCTTGGCAAGCGGCAGCCCGAGGCAAGCGCGAGTCCCGCGCCTCATCATCCATACAAGGTTCCAGACGTGCTTTCTACCGCAAACATCACCATGCAGTTCGGCCCCAAGCCGTTGTTCGAGAATATCTCGGTCAAGTTCGGCGAGGGCAACCGCTACGGCTTGATCGGCGCGAACGGCTGCGGCAAGTCGACCTTCATGAAGATCCTCGGCGGGGATCTCGAACAGTCCGCCGGCACCGTCATGCTGGAGCCGGGCGTGCGCCTGGGCAAGCTGCGCCAGGACCAGTTCGCCTATGAAGACATGCGTGTGCTGGACGTGGTCATGATGGGCCACACCGAGATGTGGGCCGCCGCCGCCGAGCGCGACGCCATCTACGCGAACCCCGAAGCGACCGACGAAGACTACATGAAGGCCGCCGAGCTGGAAGCCAAGTATGCCGAGTACGACGGCTACACGGCCGAGGCGCGTGCCGGCGAACTGCTGCTGGGCGTGGGCATCCCCACCGACCAGCACCAGGGCACCATGAGCAACGTGGCGCCGGGCTGGAAACTGCGTGTGCTGCTGGCGCAGGCACTGTTCTCGAACCCGGACGTGCTGCTGCTCGACGAGCCGACCAACAACCTGGACATCAATACGATCCGCTGGCTGGAACAAGTGCTCAACGAGCGCAATTCCACCATGATCATCATTTCCCACGATCGCCACTTCCTGAACTCTGTGTGCACGCACATGGCCGACATGGACTACGGCACGCTCAAGGTCTACCCGGGCAACTACGACGACTACATGGAAGCCTCCATGCAGGCGCGCGAACGCCAGCTGGCGGCCAACACCCGTGCCAAGGAGCGTATCGGCGAACTGCAGGACTTCGTGCGCCGCTTCTCGGCCAACAAGTCCAAGGCACGCCAGGCCACCTCGCGCCTGAAGCAGATCGACAAGATCAAGGTCGAGGACATCAAGCCGTCATCGCGCCAGAACCCGTTCATCCGCTTCGAGTTCGAGAAGAAGCTGCACAACCTGGCGGTGGAAGCGGAAGGCATCACCAAGACCTACGACCGCAAGGTCATCAACAACCTGTCGATGGCGATCCAGGCCGGCGAGCGCGTGGCCATCATCGGCGAGAACGGCGCCGGCAAGACCACCTTGCTGCGCAGCCTGCTGGGCAGCACCATCAAGGGCGGCGTGGAAGTCGATCGCGGCACCATCAAGTGGGCCGAGAACGCCAATGTCGGCTATATGCCGCAGGACACCTTCGAGGAATTCCCGGTCGACCGCGACCTGATCGACTGGATGAGCCAGTGGACCCAGGCCGGCGACGACGACCAGTCGCTGCGCGGCACCATGGGCCGCCTGCTGTTCTCCGCCGACGACATCAAGAAATCCGTCAAGGTGCTGTCCGGCGGCGAGAAGGGCCGCATGATCTGGGGCAAGCTGATGCTGGGTCGCCACAATGTGCTGGCGCTCGACGAGCCGACCAATCACATGGACATGGAATCGATCGAGTCACTGCAGATCGCGCTGGACAAGTTCACCGGCACGCTGGTCTTCGTCTCGCACGACCGCGTGTTCGTCAGCGGCCTGGCCACGCGCGTGATCGAAGTGCGCAACGATGGCACGCTGACCGATTACCTGGGTACGTATGACGAGTACCTGGAGTCGCAGGGTATCGACGGCTAAGCCAGCCGGAAGGGCGCCGGGCAACCGGACTGCCCCGCAGGAAACGAGAAGGGCCGCCATGTGCGGCCCTTCTCGTTTTTCCCCCTTCATGCAATCCAGGACGGCGGCTCAGGCAGCCGCATGCCCGTCGTCGCGCACCATCCTGTCGAGCTGGTCGATGATGGCGCCGGCCGTGATTTCGCCTTTGGCCTTGTGCAGGGCCGTGTAAAGCGGGTCGCGCAGTGCTGCAAGTTCGGCGAATCCGGCGGCCTTTTCCACCTTGACCTGCAGCAGGTAGCCGCGCAGGCCGAGATGATGGCCGATGACATCCGTATAGAAGTGATAGAGCTGCTGGTAAGTGCCGCCAGCCTGTTGGTCGGCGGATTGGGACGCGTGCTGAGTCGCATCGGCTTCGTCCGGTGGCTGCATGCTGGCGCTCCGCATGGCGTACATGGAAAAGACGCTGTCGGCCTTGCGGTCCGGATCGTCAGCGCTGGCCGCCGCCGCGACCGGGTTTGCTGGGGTAGTGCCGGATACGGCAAGCTGCGGGGCGGGTTCCGCGTGGATCAGCCCGGCATCCAGCAACGCTTCGATGGCCTCTGGTCCCACCCCCATGCCACCGGTCTGGGCCAGCAGCTCGCTGCGCCGGCGCTCGCCGTTGACGATCAGCAGCAAGGCGCGCAATTTATGGTCCAGCTTGCGCGAGCGTGTGCGTATTTCGTCCTGGCCTTGCTCGGTTTTACGGAAAACCGGATCAGTCATGTCTCCCTCCCTTTGTTCTTGGCTGTGCAGTTTGCTGCACTACGCACCAGGCGGCTCGCCGGCCGATTATCGCCACGTTGTTAGAGGAGCACTGGCGCGCTGCAAAAAAAAAGAGTCGCCAAACCGCACTACAATGTGGTGCACCAGAAAAGTAACAAAATTTGCACCCGCCTATTCACCCAACTGAAAACTGTGGCCATGCAACAACGAGACAAACTCTTTATCAACGGTAAGTGGGTTGCCCCGCACGGTACCGGCCTGATCAACGTTATCCATTCCACGACCGAGGCCGTCATGGGCCGTATTCCGGAAGGCCATGCGCGCGACGCCGAGGACGCCATCCAGGCGGCGCGGGCCGCCTTCGACAGCTGGTCGGCCACGCCGCCCGGCGTGCGCGCCGGCTATATCCGCAAGATCGCGGAGGGCCTGAAGGAGCGCAGCGAGGAACTGGCCCAACTGATTGCGGGCGAAGTCGGCATGCCGATCAAGCTGGCGCGCGCCATCCAGGTGGGCGGCCCGGTCTACAACTGGGCGCAGGCCGCCAAGCTCCTCGACACCTTCGCCTTCGAGGAAGAGGTCGGCAACTCGCTGGTGGTGCGCGAGCCGGTGGGCGTGGTGGCGGCCATTACGCCGTGGAACTACCCGCTCAACCAGATCACGCTGAAGGTGGCGCCGGCGCTAGCCGCGGGCTGTACCGTGGTGCTCAAGCCGTCTGAAGTGGCGCCGCTCAACGCCTTCGTGCTGGCCGAGGTGATCGAGGCCGCCGGGCTGCCGCCGGGCGTGTTCAACCTGGTCACCGGCTATGGCCCGGTGGTGGGCGAGGTCCTGGCCAGCCACCCCGAAGTGGATATGGTGTCGTTCACGGGTTCCACGCGGGCCGGCAAGCGCGTGTCGGAGCTGGGCGCGCAGAGCGTCAAGCGCGTGGCGCTGGAGCTGGGCGGCAAGTCCGCTTCGGTGATCCTGGACGACGCGGACCTGCCTGCCGCGGTCAAGGGCACCATCGGCGCCTGTTTCCTCAATTCCGGCCAGACCTGCTCGGCGCACACCCGCATGCTGGTGCCGCGCGCACGGTACGACGAGGTCAAGGCCATCGCCAGGAAGGTGGTCGAGGGCTATACGGTGGGCGACCCGCTGCAGGAAACCAGCCGGCTTGGCCCGCTGATCTCCGCCGCGCAGAAGGATCGCGTGACCGGCTATATCCAGCGCGGCATCAACGAGGGCGCCGAACTGGTGGCGGGCGGTCCCGAGGCGCCGGAAGGCCTGGACAAGGGCTTCTTCGTCAAGCCGACGGTGCTGGGCAATGTCGATCCCAAGGCGACGGTAGCGCAGGAAGAGATCTTCGGCCCGGTGCTTTCGATCATCTGCTATGACACCGAGGAAGATGCCGTGCGCATCGCCAATGACAGCATTTACGGGCTGGGTGGCGGCGTGTGGTCGGGCGACGAGGCCCGCGCCATCCGCGTGGCGCGCCGCATCCGCACCGGCCAGGTCGATATCAACGGCGGCCCGTTCAATATGCAGGCGCCGTTTGGCGGCTACAAGCAGTCCGGCAACGGGCGCGAGGCGGGCAAGTACGGCCTGGAAGAGTTCCTCGAGTACAAATCCCTGCAACTGAAGAAGCCGGCCGCCTGAGACCGGCAGCCGGCGGGGCGGGTGCGCTGAACCATGCGCACTCGCCCCGCAGCAGGAACGATGCCCGGCTGGTCCGGGCATTTTTTTGGCCGCCAAGCCCGCTCGCCCCAGCGCTGCGGCTTCGGCGATAATGCCGGAGTTCCGCCTGCCTGCCATGCGCCTGCGAGCGTGCCGGCGGGCCAAGGGACACGGGAAAAGAACATAAATAACGACGCGGGTGCGGCGTGCCACGCGGGGAGAGGGAGCGATGCGTTGGTTGAAACGGCTGGCCTGGCTGGTATTGATGCCGGCGGTGCTGGTAGTGGTGGGCACGCTGGGTGCCTATGTCTGGTACCGGCAGGCATCGCAGCCGCTGACCGCCGGCACGCTGAAGCTGCCCGGCCTGCGCGAGAGCGTGTCGATCGTCAGGGACCGCCACGCCGTGCCGCACATCAAGGCGGCCAATGCGCAGGATGCCTACTTTGCGCTCGGCTTCGTCCATGCGCAGGACCGCTTGTGGCAGATGCAGATGAACAAGCGCATTGCGGCGGGCCGCCTGGCCGAGATCCTGGGGCCGCCCGCGCTCGATACCGACCGCTTCCTGCGCACCCTGGGCGTGCGGCGCAACGCCGAAGCCATCCTTGCCCAGTCCTCCGACGAGACGCGCGCCGCGTTGCAGGCCTATGCCGACGGCGTGAATGCCTATATCGATGGCCGCAAGGGGCCGTTGCCACCTGAATTCCTGATCCTGCGCACGCAGCCCGAACACTGGGAGCCGGTCGATTCGCTGGCCTGGCAGACCATGATGGCGTGGGACCTGGGCGGCAACTGGACCCAGGAGACGCTGCGCATGCGGCTGGCGCAGGTGCTGCCGGTCTCGCGCATCAGTGAACTGCTGGCGCCTTATCCCGGCGAGCGGCCGCTTCGCACCATGGACTACGGCAACCTCTACCGTCACCTGGCGCCGCTGGCTACCGCCATGGCGCGCGTCGAGCAGCAGGCGCCGCCCGGCTACGTGGAGGGGATGGGTTCGAATAACTGGGTGGTGTCGGGCGCCCATACGCGCTCGGGCAAGCCGCTGCTGGCCAATGATCCGCACCTGGGGCTGCAGGCGCCGGCGCTTTGGTACTTCGCGCACTTGCAGGCGCCCGGGCTGGACGTCACGGGCGCCACGCTGCCGGGCACGCCGGTGGTGGCGCTTGGGCATAACCAGCGCATCGCCTGGGGCTTCACCAATACCGCCCCCGATGTGCAGGACCTGTTCATCGAGCGCCTGCAGCCGGGCAGCACTCAGCGCTACCAGATCCCGGACGGCTGGGCGGATTTCATCACGCGCACCGAGACGATCCACGTCAGGGGCGCGCCGGACGTGACCCTGAGCGTGCGCGAGACGCGCCATGGCCCCGTGATTTCCGACGTGGCCGAGCCCGTGGCGACCGCCGCGGCGCCGCTTGGGGCGCAGTACGTCGTGGCCTTCCAGTGGACCGCGCTGCGCGCCGACGACCGGACCTTGCAGGCCGGGCTGGCGTTGAACCGCGCTACCGACTGGGCCAGCTTCCTGAAGTCGCTGCGCGATTTTCATTCGCCCCAGCAAAATATCGTCTACGCCGATGTGGACGGCAACATCGGCTTTATCGCGCCCGGCCGCGTGCCGCTGCGTCGCGCCGACAACGACCTGAAGGGTTTGGCGCCGGCCCCTGGCTGGGATGCGCGCTACGACTGGACCGGGTTTATTCCATTCGACCAGTTGCCGCGCAGCTTCAATCCGCCCGAGGGCGTGATCGCCACCGCCAACCAGAAGATCGTCGAGGACGATTACCCGTATTTCCTGACCAGCGAATGGACCGTGCCATATCGCTACCAGCGCATCCGCACGCTGATCGATGCCACCCAGCGGCATACCATGGACAGCTTTGCCGCGATCCAGAAAGACACGCTCTCGCTGGCCGTGCGCGATGCCTTGCCGCTGCTGCTATCGGCCTCATTCGCCAGCAATCCGGCGCTGCCGCCTCGCGAGCGCGCGCTGATCGAGTCGCTGCGCAAATGGGACGGCGATATGCAGGCCGGCCTTGCCGAGCCGCTGGTGGCCACGGCCTGGCTGCGCGAGCTGTCGCGCGGGTTGTTCGAGGACAAGGTGGGCGATACGCTGTTCAGCCGGCTGTGGGAGCAGCGCAACGTACAGCAGCCCATGCTCAACGTGTTGCGCAATCCCAGGGGGCTGGGAGCGTTCTGGTGCGACGATGGCAAGACACCCGGCCAGGAGGACTGCGACGATGCCATTGGCACGGCCTGGCGCCATGCCATCGCCGACCTGGACCAGCGCTATGGCGACAAACCTGAGCGCTGGCGCTGGGGCAAGGCCCACACGGCTCGCTCCGAGCACAAGCCATTCGGCAAGCAGCCTTACCTGGCGGGTTTGTTCAACGTCAAGGTGCCGACTGGCGGTGACACTTACACCGTCAACGTGGGGCGCCACAACCTGCGCGACGAGGCGGCGCCGTTCGAGAGCGTGCATGCGGCAAGCTTGCGCGCCATCTATGACTTGTCCGACCTGTCCGAATCCCGCTTCATGGACTCGACCGGACAGTCGGGCAACATCATGTCCACGCACTACCGCGACTGGACCGACAAGTGGGCAGCCGTGCAATACATCACCATGGCGGCAGGCCGCCGCGCGCCGGGCAACGAAGCCTTCGATACCCTGGTGCTGCAACCTGCGGGCGCAGGGCGCTGAGACTGGCTTGCCTCCGGTGCCGGGGCACGGGTGCCGGACGGAAGCATCATGCCGTGATGCTTTGCGCGGAAACCGGATCCACGCGGGGCGTGCTGCACATGGCGCATGCAGCGCCGGTCGTATGCCGCTAATATCGGTGCTTTGCGTCGATCCAACGGGATGCCCGCCGCCATGTCCACTACCACCAGAGCCCTGACCACCCATGTGATCCAGCACGTTGCGTTCGAAGACGCCGGCGTGCTGGGCGACGCCTTGCGCGAGCGCGGGCATACCCTGCGCGTGCTGCGCGCGGGCATCGACGACCTGAGCGTCATCAGGGAGCAGCCAGCCGATCTGCTGGTGGTGCTGGGCGGCCCCATCGGCGTGTACGAGAACGAGGCCTATCCCTGGCTGGACGGGCAGATCGACATCATCCGGGCCCGGCTGGATGCCGGCGCGCCGATGATCGGCGTCTGCCTGGGCGCGCAGTTGATTGCGCGCGCGGCCGGTGCGCGCGTCTATCCGGGCACGCGCGAGATCGGCTGGGCGCCGGTCCAGCCCACGCCGGCGGGCCGGGATTCGCCACTGGCCGAGCTGGAGGCCGCCGACTGGCATGTGCTGCACTGGCACGGCGATACTTTTGACCTGCCCGCGGGCGCCCGGTTGCTGGCCTCGACTCCGGCGGTAGTGCACCAGGCCTATGCCATCGGCCAGCATGTGCTGGCCCTGCAGTTCCATCCCGAGGTGAGGCCCGGCGAGCTGGAAGGCTGGCTGGTTGGGCACACCGTGGAACTCGGCAAGGCCGGCATCGATCCGCGCGTGATCCGGGCGCGCACGGCAGAGATCGGCGACCGGGTGGCTGCGGCGGGCCGGCGCATGTTTGACCGGTGGCTGGATGAGGCGGGCTTGTGACGCCCGTCTCGGACCAGCAGGGCAATGCGCAAGCGGCGGCCAGCATGCCCCTGCTGACAACGCGAGTCGACTGCGTACTGCTGGGCGCGGTGCGCCCCTTCGGGCCGAAAGGCGTGCCCAGCGGCATGGACAAGCAGCCGGTCGGGTCTGCTGTGCGCGTCACGGCACTGGGCCTGGCCGGGGACGAGCAGGGCGACCCCAGGCACCATGGCGGTCCGGAAAAGGCCGTTCACCATTACGCCTTCGACCACTACCCGGCCTGGCGCCAGGAACTGGCCGCGCATTCCACGCAGGCCGCCGAGGTGCTGGCGCGGCCCGGCGCGTTTGGCGAGAACGTGAGTAGTGCCGGACTGACCGAAGCCGATGTCTGCATTGGCGATCGTTTCCGCCTTGGACGGGCGCTGGTCGAAGTCTCCCAGGCTCGCCAGCCCTGCTGGAAGCTGAATCACCGTTTCGGGCATGCGGGCATGGCGCGCGCGGTCCAGCAAAGCCTGCGCACCGGCTGGTACTACAGGGTGCTGGAAGAGGGTGAGTTKATCCCTGGCGACAACCTTGTGCTGGTGGAACGGCCTTGTCCCGACTGGAGCCTGCGCAGATTGCTGCATGTGCTGTATGTGGATCGGCTGGATACCGGCGCACTGGCCGCGATGGCGGCATTGCCGGCACTGGCCGAGAGCTGGCGCAAGYTCGCGCGCCAGCGCCTGGAGCGCGCGAAGTGGAAGATATGGAGGGTCGCCTGGCGGGCGGTTGAATGCGGGCCGGCGCCGTGCCGGCCGAGTGCGGGAGATCAGCCCTGGCGGAAGCGCTTTGCCGTTGCTTCGCGCGTGATGCGTTCCCACACCGCCTGTTTTTCCGTGTCGTCCAGGAAGACCCAGTTGCTGACCTCCATGGCGGTGCGGCCGCAGCCCTGGCAGATCTCATCGAACAAGGTCGAGCAGATGCCGATGCAAGGGCTGTCCGGCCGGTCGAACAGTCCTTCGTCGCCGCGCGGGGAACTGGACTGTGACTCCGGCTGCCCACTGGATTGCGGGGCGAGCTGGCTGGCGTCTTGCGGGTTTGAAGGCATGCGGCGGAAAGGCGGGCGGGATGGGCGGACATTATAAACGGCTGGCCGCGCCGGCACCGGCGAAGGGATGGTTCGCAGGGCGCGGCGCCGTTGCGGCCGCTTGCCCATTGCCGATTACCGTCAAGGTAATTGAGCGTCGCCGCCGCCGCGCCTAGGCTGTACGTGTCCCGACCCGCTTCAGCAGGAGCCCATGATGCTGTCCCTGATTCCCGCCTTGTCCAGCGCAGCAAGCGCCGCCGCCACGCCTTGCGTCGATCCGCGCATCCGCCACTACGTCGAGCAGGTGCTGATGGGCTCGCCGGTGGCGCGTGCCGTTGGCATCGTGCTGGATGTGTTGACATCCGACCACGTTGAATTGCTCTTGCCCTTCAAGGCCGGCAACGTGACGGTGGGCGAGATCGTGCATGGCGGCGTGATCGCGACCCTGATCGATGTGGCGGGTGCCGCCGCGGCAGCTTCCGGTGTCGATGCCGACAGCATGCGCGGCGGCGCGACCAGTTCGCTGAATATCCAGTATCTCGAAGCGGCCGGCGGGGCTGACCTGCGCGCCGTCGCGACCGTGGTGAGGCGAGGGCGCCGCCAGGTGGTGACCGAGGTCGCTGTCTACGCGGAAAGGGCGGACCAGGCCGAACTGGTAGCCAAGGCCCTGATGAGCAGCGCCTTGTTCTGATCTGAACGGCTGCGCAGGCTGGCAGCGATCAGCCAGCTTGCCCGCTGCCTGCATCCCGCGGCTCCGCATCTAGTTGCCGCGCCAGTTCTTCCGCGGCCCGCCGGATCGGCTGGCCGCTGCGCGCCACCTTGGCGAGAATCAGCGCGCCCTGCCAGCCGCAGAGCCAACGCGCGGGGCTTTGCCCACGGCGGGCTGATCACTGCCCTGGCCGACAACGCCATGGGCCTGTCGTGCGGGATGCAGTTCGCCGAGCCGCGCAGTCTTGTCACCGTGAATCTTTCGATCGATTTCCTCAGCGTGGCCAGGATCGGGCAGTGGCTGCTGTTCGAGACATCCTTTACCAAGGTTGGCGGCACCCTGTGCTTTGCGCAAGCCTTCGTCACGGCCGATGGCGTGGCTTGTGCCCGGGCCAACGCGACCTTCCGCGCGATGTAGCAGTCGTTGCCGGCGCCGCCGGCATTTTTCACCGCGTTCCCACCCACGCAAACCAGGCAGGCAAATGCAATGACAAGCAACGTGTATTCGCTGGAAGTACTCAAGAAGGTCAATTTGACCGCCGCATTCAACCGTTGGCTCGGCTTCGAGGTCATTCGCGCGGAGGGTGGGGAGGCGGAACTGCGCATGCCCTGGCAGGACGAGGCCACGCAGTACGCTGGTTTCCTGCACGCGGGCGTGATCGGGGCATTGATCGATACCGCCTGCGGCTACGCTGCCACCACGGTGGCGGGGCCGGTCCTGGCATCGCATTACTCGGTGAACTGCATGGCGCCTGCCGTGGGGCAGGCCTTCGTGGCGCGCGCTACCGTGGCCAGGGCGGGCAAGCGGCAGGTGTTCGCGCGGGCGGATGTGTTCGCGGAGCAGGACGGAGAGCTTCGCCTGGTGGCTTCGGGCGAGGTGATCCTGGTGCCTGTGGATTCGCCTGCCGCCAAGGTGCCATCACAAGCGGTTTAGCCCATTAGTGCAATTAACGGCCAAATTTTTGCCACCCACGAAAAACCGGCGCCGTCCCGCAGGCGTGTGATAGTTCAAGCGTGAAGGACTTCGGCGCAGCCAACCGCCTGCAAGGCAGGGGGCAAGGCCAGAATGGAAGAATGGAAAATGGCAGTCCGGTCGCTGCGCGACCGGACTGCCATTCAGGAGGCGCGGTCATGCCGCGCGGGACCTTCAGCAAGCCGTGGAAGCCGTGCTCAATACGCTCAATACTTCCACAAGATCTTCTGCAGTTCCTTGCTGTCGTTGGTCTTTGTCAGCGCCAGCGCCATCAGGATGCGCGCCTTTTGCGGCAATTGGTCGTCGGTCACCAGCCAGTCGTACTTGTCGTCCGGCTGCTCGGCGTTGCGGATCACCGCGCCGCTGCCGGTGCGCGAGGCGCGCACGATCTGCACGCCCTTGGCGCGTGCCGCCTTGAGCGGCTCGACCATGTAGTCGCCCACGCTGCCGTTGCCGGTGGCGGCATAGACGTGCCGCCTTGAGCGGCTCGACCATGTAGTCGCCCACGCTGCCGTTGCCGGTGGCGGCATAGA
>NZ_JBFTNE010000104.1:0-24041 GCF_056397325.1 Cupriavidus sp. 05N39 | reverse complement strand
GCTCAGATTCTCTGGAGGGTGTAATAAATGGTCGCAGTCAAGACAGGATTGCCGCGTCGTCGCTTTGACGTGGTCATCGTCGGGGCGGGCGGCGCCGGGATGCGCGCATCCCTCCAGCTCGCAGAGGCCGGCCTGAACGTGGCCGTGCTTTCCAAGGTTTTCCCGACCCGCTCGCACACCGTGGCGGCGCAGGGCGGCATCGGCGCCTCGCTCGGCAACATGAGCGAGGACAACTGGCACTATCACTTCTACGACACCATCAAGGGTTCCGATTGGCTGGGCGACCAGGACGCGATCGAATTCATGTGCCGTGAAGCGCCCAAGGTGGTCTACGAGCTCGAACACTTCGGCATGCCGTTCGACCGCAACCCCGACGGCACCATCTACCAGCGTCCGTTTGGCGGCCACACGTCCAACTACGGCGAGAAGCCGGTCCAGCGCGCTTGCGCCGCGGCCGACCGTACCGGCCACGCACTGCTGCATACGCTGTACCAGCGTAATGTGCGCGCCAAGACGCACTTCTTCGTCGAATGGATGGCGCTGGACCTGATCCGCGACGCCGACGGCGACGTGCTGGGCGTGACCGCGCTGGAAATGGAAACCGGCGAAGTCTACATCCTCGAAGCCAAGACCACGCTGTTCGCCACCGGCGGCGCCGGCCGGATCTATGCCGCTTCGACCAACGCCTTCATCAACACCGGTGACGGCCTGGGCATGGCAGCGCGCGCAGGCGTGCCGCTGGAGGACATGGAGTTCTGGCAGTTCCACCCGACCGGCGTGGCCGGCGCGGGCGTGCTGATCACCGAAGGCGTGCGCGGCGAAGGCGGTATCCTGCGCAACAAGGACGGCGAGCGCTTCATGGAGCGCTATGCGCCGACGCTGAAGGACCTGGCGCCGCGCGACTTCGTCTCGCGCTCGATGGACCAGGAAATCAAGGAAGGCCGCGGCTGCGGCCCGAACGGCGACTACGTGCTGCTGGACCTGACGCACGTTGGCGCGGACACCATCATGAAGCGCCTGCCGTCGATCCGCGAGATCGGCGTCAAGTTCGCCAACGTGGACGCGATCAAGGAACCGATCCCGGTGGTGCCGACCATCCATTACCAGATGGGCGGTATCCCGACGAATATCAATGGCCAGGTGGTGGCGCCGAAGAACGGCAATCCCAACGAGGTCATCAACGGTTTCTACGCGATCGGCGAATGCTCCTGCGTGTCGGTGCACGGCGCCAACCGCCTGGGCACCAACTCGCTGCTGGACCTGGTGGTGTTCGGCCGCGCGGCCGGCAACCATATCGCGGCGACGGCGATCAAGCAGAAAGAGCACAAGCCGCTGCCGGCCGATGCCGCCGACCGCGCCATGTCGCGCCTGGCCAAGCTGCAATCGTCGACCTCGGGTGAATACACCCAGGACGTGGCCAACGACATCCGCAAGAACATGCAGTCGCATGCGGGCGTGTTCCGTACGCAGAAGCTGATGGATGAGGGCGTCGAGCGCATCCTGGAAGTGACCGAGCGTGCCAACAACATTCACCTGAAGGACAAGTCCAAGGTCTTCAACACCGCACTGGTGGAAGCCCTGGAAGTGGCCAACCTGGTGGAAGTGGCGAAGGCCACCATGATCTCGGCGGCTGCCCGCAAGGAATCCCGCGGTGCGCACGCGCACAGCGATTTCCCGAATCGCGACGACGAGAGCTGGCTCAAGCACACCCTGTTCTACAGCGAAGGCAACCGCCTCGAATACAAGCCGGTGAAGATGAACCCGCTGACGGTGGAAAGCGTTCCGCCCAAGGCCCGGACCTTCTAAGCACCGCCGTAGACGACCCACAGGACCCACAGAAATGAAGCGTATTTTCGAAGTCTACCGCTACGATCCGGACAAGGATGCTGCGCCCCGCATGCAGACTTACGAGGTCGAGCTTGACGGTCATGAGCGCATGTTGCTGGACGCGCTGGTCAAGCTGAAGAAGCTGGACGAAACCATCTCGTTCCGCCGTTCCTGCCGCGAAGGCGTGTGTGGTTCGGACGCGATGAACATCAACGGCAAGAACGGTCTGGCCTGCCTGACCAATATGCGCGAGCTGCCGGACCGCATCGTATTGCGTCCGCTGCCCGGCCTGCCGGTGGTGCGCGACCTGATCGTCGACATGACGCAGTTCTTCAAGCAGTACAACTCGATCAAGCCGTACCTCATCAACGACGAGCCGCCGCCCGAGAAAGAGCGCCTGCAGTCGCCCGAGGAACGCGACGAGCTGGATGGCCTGTATGAGTGCATCCTGTGCGCAAGCTGCTCGACGTCGTGCCCGTCGTTCTGGTGGAACCCGGACAAGTTCGTCGGCCCGGCCGGCCTGCTGCAAGCCTATCGCTTTATCGCGGACAGCCGCGACCAGGCGACCAGCGAGCGTCTGGACGACCTGAACGACCCGTACCGCCTGTTCCGTTGCCACAGCATCATGAACTGCGTCGACGTTTGCCCGAAGGGACTGAACCCGACCAAGGCCATCGGCAAGATCAAGGAGCTGATGGTTCGCCGCTCGGTCTGATCCGCGCGGTGGATGTAAGCGGCGCGTCAGTCCGGGCTATCAAACTGCATACCCGACCGGCGCGCCGGAAGTAGGTACCTATGACCGAAAGTGTTTCCCCCAGTTTCTCCCACCAGGCCGATCCGCACCGGCGTGCGCGACTGCGCTGGCGCGCGCGGCGCGGCCTCCTGGAGAACGACATCATCGTCGAACGTTTTTTCAACCGTTACGAAGAAAGCCTATCCGACCAGGACGTGGCCGCGCTCTCCGAGCTGTTCGAGCTGAGCGACAACGAGTTGATGGACCTGCTGCTTGCCCGCAAGGAGCTGGACGGTGAGCTCGACACGCCCCCGATGCAGCACGTGATTGCCCTGCTGCGTTCGGTCTGAGTTTCGTCAACATTATTAGTCAGCATTAGAAGGAACCGACATGACGCCGTCCGATGTGAAAGCCACGCTATCGTTTTCCGATGGTTCCCCCAGCGTTGAGCTGCCGATTTATACGGGTACCGTTGGCCCCGACGTAATCGATATTCGCAAGCTGTACGGACAAACCGGCAAGTTCACCTATGACCCCGGTTTCATGTCGACGGCTTCGTGCAATTCGAAGATCACCTATATCGACGGCGACAAGGGCGAACTGCTGTACCGCGGCTACCCGATCGAGCAGCTGGCGACCAAGTGCGACCACCTGGAAACCTGCTACCTGCTGCTCAAGGGCGAACTGCCCAACGCCAAGCAGAAGGAAGAATTCGTCGGTGCCGTGATGAACCACACCATGGTTCACGAGCAGATGCAGTTTTTCCTGCGCGGCTTCCGCCGCGATGCCCACCCGATGGCCGTCCTGACGGGCCTGGTGGGTGCCATGAGCGCGTTCTACCACGACGCCATGGACATCGATGATCCGCACCAGCGCGAAATCTCCGCGATCCGCCTGATCGCCAAGATGCCGACCCTGGTCGCCATGGCCTACAAGTACAACATCGGCCAGCCGTACATCTATCCGCAGAACGACCTGTCCTACTCGGGCAACTTCATGCAGATGATGTTCTCCACGCCGTGCGCTCCGTACAAGGTGAACCCGGTGCTCGAGCGCGCGCTGGACCGCATCTTCATCCTGCACGCGGACCACGAGCAGAACGCATCCACCTCCACGGTGCGCCTGGCCGGCTCCTCGGGTACCAACCMGTTCGCCGCCATCGCCGCCGGCGTGGCTTGCCTGTGGGGCCCGGCCCACGGTGGCGCCAACGAAGCCGCCCTCAAGATGCTTGAGGAAATCGGCAGCGTCGACAACATCACGGAGTTCATCAAGCAGGTCAAGGACAAGAACTCGGGCGTCCGCCTGATGGGCTTTGGCCACCGCGTGTACAAGAACTACGACCCGCGTGCCAAGCTGATGCGCGAAACCTGCTATGAAGTGCTGAACGAACTGGGCCTGCACAACGACCCGCTGTTCAAGCTCGCCATGGAACTGGAAAAGATCGCGCTGGAAGACGAGTACTTCGTCAGCCGCAAGCTGTACCCGAACGTCGACTTCTACTCGGGCATCGTGCAGCGCGCGCTGGGCATCCCGACGTCGCTGTTCACCTGCATCTTCGCCCTGGCACGCACGCCGGGCTGGATCTCGCAGTGGGAAGAAATGATCACCGATCCGGAGTACAAGATCGGCCGTCCGCGCCAGCTGTTCAACGGTGCGGCAAGCCGCAACGTGCCGGATATCGGCACGCGTTGAGCTTTTCGCCCAAGGGCAGGGGGCCATGCCGAAGTAGGGTGTGGATAACCTGGTCCCCGTGAGCAGCGCAGCAATACCAAACGCCCCGGCCATGCCGGGGCGTTTGTCATTCAGGCCAGGCAGCCCTTGTGCGTCGCAAAAGAATGATTGCCGAAAAGGTGGCGAAAACGTCAATTTTCGATGATTTGTGCCGAAAATCTGCTAATTGCGTCCTCATTTGTTGTGCAAATATGCCATCCGGCGCGGAGTTTGACCCTATAATGCGGGCTGCTTTGCCGACAGCAGCCGGGCCACCCTTCCGGACTGCGTTGAGGCGAGCGGGGCAGGCGAATCACCTGCGCAATAGAGAACGCATTAACGTTGTCTTTCCGAACCAAGGTCCTCTCCGCTGTATCCGGGAGGGCTGGCACATGCCGGGCCCCGCACACGCTTTATGTCTTGCAGGCCCGTCTTCCGCGTCTCGGGCGTCTTCCAGGTTGTAGCTCGCGGGTGTTGTTCGATTGCGCAGGTCATGCCGCCTCAGTCCATGACCAATACATATCGAGGAGCTCCTGATGACGCTGTCCCGTCTTACGTCCATCTCCCTGGCCACGGCCCTGTGCGCTTTCGGCGCCACCGCCAACGCGGAGACCATCAAGATTGCCATTGCCGGCCCCATGAGCGGCTCGGTTGCCCAGTACGGCGACATGGTCAAGGCTGGCGCGCTGACTGCCATCGAGCAGATCAATGCCGCCGGCGGCGCGGGCGGCAACAAGTTCGAAGTGGTGCTGATGGACGACGCCTGCGAACCCAAGCAAGCCGTGGCGGTTGCCAACAAGATCGTCAGCCAGAAGATCCACTACGTAATCGGGCACGTGTGCTCGGGCTCGACCATCCCCGCCTCCGACATCTACGAGAACGAAGGCGTCGTGATGGTCACCCCGTCGGCCACCGCGCCGCAGCTGACCGAAAACAAGAAGCGCAAGTTCATCTTCCGCACCATCGGCCGTGACGACCAGCAAGGCCCGGCCGCTGCCCAGTACATCATCACCAAGGTCAAGCCCAAGAAGGTTGCGATCCTGCACGACAAGCAGTCGTACGGTCAGGGCATCGCGTCCTCGGTGAAGAAGGACCTGGAAGCCGCCAAGATCCCGGTCGCCGTGTTCGAAGGCGTGAATGCCGGCGATTCGGACTACTCCGCCGTGATCACCAAGCTCAAGTCGCAAGGCGTGGACTTCGTCTACTTCGGCGGCTACCACCCGGAAATGGGCCTGCTGATGCGCCAGGCGCGCGAGCAGGGCGTCAAGGCGACCTTCATGGGTCCTGAAGGCGTGGGCAACAAGGACGTGACCGCCATTGCCGGCGCGTCGTCCGAAGGCATGCTGGTGACGTTGCCGGCCGACTTCTCCGCCGATCCGTCCAATGCCGCGCTGGTCAAGGCTTTCGCCGACAAAAAGCGCGATGCCAACGGCCCGTTCCAGATGCCGGCCTATGCCGCGGTCCAGATCATCGGCGACGCCATCGCCGGCGCCAAGAGCACCGACCCGACCAAGGTCGCGGCCTACATGCACAAGAACGCCTTCCAGACCCCGATCGGCAAGGTCGAGTACGACGCGCAGGGCGACCTGAAGTCGTTCAGGTTCGTTGTGTTCACCTGGCACAAGGACGCTACCAAGACCGCTGCCAACTAAGCCGCACATCGGCTTGATACGCCCCGCTCATGGTTTGAGCGGGGCGTTTTGGTATCGGGGTCCGGTTGCCCGGCCGGTGCGGCTTATCCGCCGCAGCCGGTGCCTGGGCAACTCCGGCATCACGGAGCTTGCCAGGCGCTTGCGCATCTCCTGCAGCGCCGGCTTCTCCTGCTTCAAAGTTATGGGGCTTCCCGCATGAACGAGTTCCTTCCGCAGTTCACCCAGCAACTGGTCAATGGCCTGACGCTGGGTGCGATCTATGCGCTGATTGCCATTGGCTACACCATGGTCTACGGCATCATCGGCATGATCAATTTTGCCCACGGCGAGATCTATATGATCGGCGCCTACGTGGGCCTGGTGACGCTCACTGCGATCGGTGCGAGCGCGGGTTATCCGCTGCCGCTGGTGCTGGGCGCCGCCTTGCTGGTTTCGGTGCTGGTCACCGGCCTGTACGGCTTCGCGGTGGAGCGGGTGGCCTACCGGCCCCTGCGCGGCGGGCCGCGGCTGGTGCCGCTGATCTCCGCCATCGGCATGTCGATCTTCCTGCAGAACTATGTGCAGATCGGGCAGGGCGCGCGCGACGTGTCCGTGCCGGTGCTGCTCTCCGGCGCCATCGAGTTCCAGATGGGCAGCGACTTCACCGTGACCATGCCGTATTCGCGGCTGCTGATCGTGGGCGTGACGCTGGTGCTGATGATCGCGCTGACGCTGTTTATCGGCCATTCGCGCATGGGCCGCGCCTGCCGCGCCTGCGCCGAAGACATGCGCATGGCCAACCTGCTCGGCATCGACACCAACCGCGTGATCTCCTTCACCTTCGTGCTGGGCGCGATGCTGGCGGCGGTGGGCGGTGTGCTGATCGGCCTGACCATCGGCAAGCTCAATCCCTATATCGGCTTCGTCGCAGGCATCAAGGCTTTTACCGCGGCGGTGCTTGGCGGCATCGGCAGCATCCCCGGCGCCATGCTGGGCGGTGTGCTGCTGGGCTTGGCGGAAACCTTTGCCTCCGGCTACATGCCGGCCGAGTACAAGGACGTGGTGGCCTTCGGCCTGCTGGTGCTGATCCTGCTGTTCCGCCCGACCGGCCTGCTGGGCAAGCCCGACGTTGAAAAGGTATGACGCCATGACACAAGCTATTTCTACGCCGATCAACGTGGCGCAAAGCGCCCCGGCAGGGCAGACCCTGAAGAACGCCATCGTCGCGGCCGTGATGACGGCCATCCTGACTATTCCCGTGCTGGGGCTGCAGCTCAAGCTGGACGGCTACAAGGTTGTGTTCGAGCCGCACTGGAAGCCGGTCTGGCTGGCGGTGGGCGCGGTCTTCCTGTTCCAGCTGTTCAAGCCGCTGTTCCTGCGCGCCACCGCCGGCGTCAAGGTGCCGAGCCTGCCCGCGCTGGGCACCGGCCAGCAACGCAAGGTGATCTGGCTGCTGCTGGCGGTCGGCTTGGTGTTCCCGTTCTTCGGCTCGCGCGGCGCGGTGGACGTGGCCACGCTGGCACTGATCTACGTGATCCTCGGGCTGGGCCTGAACATCGTGGTGGGCTACGCCGGGCTGCTTGACCTGGGCTACGTCGGCTTTTACGCGGTGGGCGGCTACACCTACGCACTGCTCAACCAGTACTTCGGCCTGACCTTCTGGGAATGCCTGCCGATCGCAGCCTGCATGTCGGCCACCTTCGGTTTCCTGCTGGGCTTCCCGGTGCTGCGGCTGCGTGGCGATTACCTGGCCATCGTCACGCTGGGCTTCGGCGAAATCATCCGCCTGCTGCTCAACAACCTGACCAGCCTGACCGGTGGCCCGGACGGCGTGTCGGGCATCCCGAAGCCGACCGTGTTCGGCATCGAGATGGCACGCAGCGCGAGCGTGGAGGGCGCCAAGACTTTCCACGAGCTGCTGGGCTGGGACTACAGCGGCGAGCACATGGTGATCTTCCTGTACCTGCTGGCGCTGCTGCTGGTGGGCTTCACGCTGTTCGTCACCAGCCGGCTGATCCGCATGCCGATGGGGCGCGCGTGGGAAGCCCTGCGCGAGGATGAGATCGCCTGCCGTTCGCTCGGCCTGAACCCGACCCGCATCAAGCTGTCGGCATTTACGCTGGGCGCGGCCTTCGCCGGCCTGGGCGGCGCGTTCTTCGCCGCGCGCCAGGGCCTGGTTAATCCCGAATCGTTCACCTTCATCGAGTCCGCGCTGATCCTGGCGGTGGTGGTGCTGGGCGGCATGGGCTCGCAACTGGGCGTGATCCTGGCGGCCATCCTGCTGACCGCGCTGCCGGAAATGGCACGCGGCTTTGCCGAGTACCGCATGCTGATCTTTGGCCTGGTGATGGTGCTGATGATGATGTGGCGTCCGCAGGGCCTGCTGCCCGCGAGCCGCCCCCACGTGGAGTTGCCGCAATGAGTCAAGTTCAACAAGCGGAACTGCTGAAAGTCTCCGGCCTGCAGATGCGCTTCGGCGGCCTGCTGGCGGTCGACGGCATCGATTTCGATGTGCGCCGTGACGAAGTCTTCGCCATCATCGGCCCCAACGGCGCGGGCAAGACCACGGTGTTCAACTGCGTGGGCGGCTTCTACAAGCCGACCGCCGGCGAGGTCTCGCTGGACGGCCATTCGATTGCCCGCCTGCCGAGCCACCAGGTGGCGCGCCGCGGGCTGGTGCGCACGTTCCAGAATATCCGTCTGTTCAAGCAACTGACGGTGGTGGAGAACCTGCTGGTGGCACAGCACCTGCAGGTGCGCTCCGGCCTGCTGCACGGGCTGTTCGCCACGCCGGCCTATCGCCGCGCCGAACGCGAGGCGCTGGAGCGCGCTTCGGTGTGGCTCGAGCGCATGGGTCTGCGTGGCGTGGCCAACCGCGAGGCGGGCACGCTGTCGTACGGCCACCAGCGCCGGCTGGAGATCGCGCGTTGCATGATCACCAATCCGCGCCTGTTGATGCTCGATGAGCCCGCGGCCGGGCTCAACCCGCAGGAAAAGGTCGAGTTGTCGCAACTGATCGACCAGTTGCGGCGCGAGTTCAAGATCTCGGTGCTGCTGATCGAACACGACATGAGCCTGGTGATGGGCGTGTCCGACCGCATCCTGGTGATGGAGCACGGCCGGCCGATCGTGATCGGCAAACCGGCCGAAGTGCGTAACGATCCGCGCGTGATCAAGGCTTACCTGGGAGAGGACYGATGCTGAAGCTGGAAAAGGTCCATACCCATTACGGCGCCATTGAAGCGCTGTCTGGCGTATCGATCGAAGTGAACAAGGGCGAGATCGTCACGCTGATCGGCAGCAACGGCGCTGGCAAGACCACGCTGATGATGACCGTGTGCGGCTCGCCGCGCGCGTCGAGCGGACGCGTGATGTTCGAAGGACAGGACATCACGCGGCGTCCTACCCACGAGATCATGCGTCTCGGCATGGCGATCTCGCCGGAAGGGAGGCGCGTGTTTCCCAGCCTGACGGTGCTGGAAAACCTGAAGATGGGCGCCTTCTTCGGCAAGCGCGACGAGATCGAGGCGGGCGTCGAGCACGTCTACAAGCTCTTCCCGCGCCTGAAGCAGCGCTCGGCCCAGCGCGCCGGGACCATGTCCGGCGGCGAGCAGCAGATGCTGGCCATCGGCCGCGCGCTGATGAGCCGGCCCCGGCTGCTATTGCTGGATGAGCCTACCCTCGGCCTGGCGCCGCTGGTGATCGCGCAGATCTTCGACATCATCCGGACCATTCGTGACGAAGGCGTCACTGTGTTCCTGGTGGAGCAGAACGCGAACAAGGCGCTGGGCGTGGCGGATCGTGGCTATGTGCTGGAGACGGGGCGCGTGGTGCTGGCGGACACTGGCGCCAACCTGTTGGCCAACGATCGTATCAAGAGCGCGTATCTGGGCGGTTGAGCCCATCTTTTTCCCCGCTCGTCCGCCTGGCGGCCGAGCGGGAGAACGCCCACGCCATTCCCCCCTTTTCGCCATCGGCGAAATCCCCCTTTCGCCAATCACATTACATTCCCGCCGCCGCGCGGCCCGGCCAGGGCCCGGTCGCGCGCTATCGCTGTGGCATAATCGATTGCGAAGTCAAGCATCGCAGCAAGCCGCAGTTCATTGCCCGCATTCCTGCGAAAAATCCCCGCAAACTACCGCGCGACGCCGCCAACCGTGCAGTTCCGAACGGTCCCGGCCCGCCCCCCTGCATCATGGCCAAGACGCTTTACGACAAACTTTGGGATGACCACACCGTGCACGTCGAGGATGACGGCACCACGATGCTGTACATCGACCGGCATCTGTTGCACGAAGTCACCAGCCCGCAGGCGTTTGAAGGCCTGAAGCTGGCGCAGCGCCCGGTATGGCGCATCAGCGCCAACCTGGCGGTGTCGGACCACAACGTGCCGACCACCGATCGCAGCCAGGGTATTTCGGATCCGGTGTCGAAGCTGCAGGTGGACACGCTGGACAACAACTGCGACGCGTATGGCATCACCCAGTTCAAGATGAACGACCTGCGCCAGGGCATCGTGCACGTGATCGGGCCGGAGCAGGGCGCCACGCTGCCGGGCATGACGGTGGTGTGCGGCGATTCGCATACCAGCACGCACGGCGCGTTCGGCGCGCTGGCGCACGGCATCGGCACCTCCGAGGTGGAGCACGTGCTGGCCACACAGACGCTGCTGGGCAAGAAGGCCAAGAACATGCTGGTGCGCGTGGAAGGCAAGCTGCCGCGCGGCTGTACCGCCAAGGACATCGTGCTGGCCGTGATCGGCAAGATCGGCACCGCCGGTGGCACCGGGTACACCATTGAGTTTGCCGGTTCGGCCATCCGCGACCTGACCATGGAAGGGCGCATGACGGTGTGCAACATGGCCATCGAGGCGGGTGCGCGCGCTGGCCTGGTTGCCGTCGACGATGTCACGCTCGAATACGTCAAGGGCCGCCCGTTCTCGCCGCAGGGCGTGGAGTGGGAGCAGGCCGTGAACTACTGGCGCACGCTGCATTCGGACGCCGGCGCGCATTTCGACCAGGTGGTCGAGTTGCGCGCGGAAGAGGTCCGCCCGCAAGTGACCTGGGGCACCTCGCCCGAGATGGTGATCAGCATCGAGGACCGCGTGCCGGATCCCGAGAAGGAAAAAGACCCAAACAAGCGCAACGCCATGGAGCGCGCGCTGGAGTACATGGGCCTGCAGCCTAACGTGCCGGTGGACAGCATCAAGATCGACAAGGTCTTCATCGGTTCCTGCACCAACTCCCGCATCGAAGACATGCGCGCCGCCGCCTGGGTCGTGCAGAAGCTGGGCCGCCGCGTGGCGAACAACGTGAAGCTGGCGATGGTGGTGCCGGGTTCTGGCCTGGTCAAGGAGCAGGCCGAGCGCGAAGGGCTGGACAAGGTCTTCAAGGCCGCAGGCTTCGAGTGGCGCGAGCCGGGCTGCTCGATGTGCCTGGCCATGAATGCCGACCGCCTGGAAGCGGGCGAGCGCTGCGCATCGACCTCGAACCGCAATTTCGAAGGGCGGCAGGGCGCGGGTGGCCGGACTCACCTGGTGAGCCCGGCGATGGCTGCCGCTGCTGCCATCGAAGGCCACTTTGTCGATATCCGCCAGCTCGGCTAAATCGCGCAGGCTCATCATGAAACAAGCCCTGATCGTGTTGCTCGCATGCGTGTGCATGCTGCAACTGGCCGGCTGCCATACGATGGCCGGCCTTGGCAAGGACACACAGGCCGCAGGCCGCTCGCTCGAAAACGCGGCAAAGAAGTAAGGAACCGACCATGGACAAGTTCACTGTACACAGCGGGCTCACGGTGCCCCTGGACCGCGAGAACGTCGACACCGACGCCATCATCCCCAAGCAATTCCTCAAGTCGATCAAGCGTACCGGCTTCGGCCCCAACCTGTTCGACGAGTGGCGCTACAAGGACGTGGGCCAGCCCGGCCAGGACAACAGCAAGCGGCCGCTGAACCCGGACTTCGTGCTCAACCAGCCGCGCTACCAGGGTGGCTCGATCCTGCTGGCACGCCGTAATTTCGGTTGCGGCAGCTCGCGCGAGCACGCGCCGTGGGCGCTGACGCAATACGGCTTCCGCGCCGTGATTGCGCCGAGCTTTGCCGACATCTTCTTTAACAACTGCTACAAGAACGGCCTGCTGCCGGTCGTTCTGACCGAGTTGCAAGTCGACCATATCTTCAACGAGACCAACGCGTTCAACGGCTACAAGCTGACGATCGATCTCGACAAGCAACTGGTGATCACGCCGGGCGGCGACAGCTACGCGTTCGATATCGCACCGTTCCGCAAGTACTGCATGCTCAATGGTTTCGACGATATCGGCCTGAGCCTGCGCCATGCCGACAAGATCAAGGCATACGAGGCGGAACGCGTGGCGAAGATGCCGTGGCTGAACAATCGCGTGGTTGGTTGAGACTGGCTGGAACGCCGAGACATAAAAGGAAGACAGAGCATGAAAATCGCAGTCCTGCCGGGTGACGGCATCGGTCCCGAAATCATCGCGGAGGCCGTCAAGGTCCTGAACGCGCTCGACGAGAAGTTCGAGCTGGAAACCGCGCCGGTGGGCGGCGCGGGCTACGAGGCCAGCGGCCATCCGCTGCCCGACGCCACGCTCAAGCTGGCCAAGGACGCCGACGCTATCCTGTTCGGCGCCGTGGGCGACTGGAAGTACGACAAGCTGGATCGCCCGCTGCGTCCCGAGCAGGCCATCCTGGGTCTGCGCAAGCACCTGCAACTGTTCGCCAACTTCCGTCCGGCGATCTGCTATCCGGAGCTGACCGGCGCCTCCAGCCTGAAGCCCGAACTGGTAGCCGGCCTGGATATCCTGATCGTGCGCGAACTGAACGGCGACATCTATTTCGGCCAGCCGCGCGGCATGCGCGAAGCGCCGGACGGTCCCTTCAAGGGCGCGCGCGAAGGCTTTGACACGATGCGCTACAGCGAGCCGGAAATCCGCCGCATCGCGCATGTCGCCTTCCAGGCCGCCGCCAAGCGCGGCAAGAAGCTGTGCAGCGTCGACAAGGCCAATGTGCTCGAGACTTTCCAGTTCTGGAAGGACGTCGTGATCGACGTGCACAAGGAATATCCGGAAGTCGAGCTGTCGCACATGTACGTGGACAACGCGGCCATGCAACTGGTCAAGGCACCCAAGAGCTTCGACGTCATCGTCACCGGCAATATGTTCGGCGACATCCTGTCGGACGAGGCCGCCATGCTGACGGGTTCGATCGGGATGCTGCCGTCGGCTTCGCTGGACGCCAATAACAAGGGCCTGTACGAGCCTTCGCACGGTTCCGCGCCCGACATCGCCGGCAAGGGCGTGGCCAATCCGCTGGCCACCATCCTGTCGGCGGCGATGATGCTGCGCTTCTCGCTGAACCGCGCCGAACAGGCCGACCGCATCGAGAACGCCGTCAAGAAGGTACTGGCCCAGGGCTATCGCACCGGCGACATCCTGACGCCGGGCTGCAAGCAGGTCGGTACGCGCGAGATGGGCGAGGCCGTCCTGGCCGCGCTGTAAGCCGTATCAAGTTGAAAAGGCGCCGCATGCGGCGCCTTTTCTTTTATTTGTCCCCGATTTCCCCCGTGTGGCAGCGCCGCAAAATCGTGTAGACTTTGCGGATGGTCCGAATCTTCCAGTCCCCCTCGACTGCCATCGCCGCCCCGGTTGCTACCCGCAGCCCGGTTGGCCTGGGTTCGCACGGCCACCCGCTTACCGCAACGACGATTAAAACCATTATTACCAAAACGATCGGCTAGATCGTTCGTCGTGCCTGCTCGTCTTCCCCGCGCAGTCACGTCGGGCGAAGAAAGCGCGGGGAAGTTCAAATCACATCCGAGGTTAGTCATGATTGTAGGTCTCGTCGGCTGGCGAGGAATGGTCGGCAGCGTCCTGATGCAACGCATGCAGGAAGAGCGCGATTTCGACCATATCGAGCCCGTATTCTTCAGCACGTCCAACGCTGGCGGCCAGGCCCCGGCCATGGCCAAGAATGAAACCAAGCTCCAGGACGCGAACGACATCGAAGCGCTGAAGAAGTGCGACGTGGTCCTCACGGCCCAGGGCGGCGATTACACCAACGAGATTTTCCCGAAGCTGCGCGCGGCCGGGTGGAAGGGCTACTGGATCGATGCGGCGTCCTCGCTGCGCATGAAGGACGATGCCATCATCGTGCTCGATCCGGTCAACCTCGGTGTCATCAAGGACGCGCTGACCAAGGGCGTCAAGAATTTCATCGGCGGCAACTGCACGGTCAGCTGCATGATGATGGGCCTGGGCGGCCTGTTCCAGCACGATCTGATCGACTGGATGACCTCCATGACCTACCAGGCCGCTTCGGGCGGCGGTGCGCAGCACATGCGCGAGCTGCTGACGCAGTTCGGCACGCTCAATGCGTCGGTCAAGTCGCTGCTGGATAACCCGGCATCGGCCATCCTGGAAATTGACCGTACCATCCTGGCAACCCAGCACGGCCTGTCGGCCGACGAAACCAAGCAGTTCGGCGTGCCTCTCGCCGGCAACCTGATTCCCTGGATCGACAAGGATCTGGGCAACGGCGTGTCGAAGGAAGAGTGGAAGGCCGGCGCCGAGACCAACAAGATCCTGGGCCGCGGCGAAGGCTTCCTGGGCGCGACCGGCGCTTCGCCGATCGCCGTGGACGGCCTGTGCGTGCGCATTGGCGCGATGCGCTGCCATTCGCAGGCGCTGACCATCAAGCTGCGCCGCGATGTGCCGCTCGATGAGATCGAAGGCATGCTGGCCGAAAACAACCAGTGGGCCAAGGTTGTGCCAAATACCCGTGAGGCCAGCATGACCGACCTCACGCCGGCAGCCGTGACCGGTACCCTGACCATTCCGGTGGGGCGTTTGCGTAAGATGCAGATGGGTGGTGAATACCTGTCGGCCTTCACCGTCGGCGACCAGTTGCTGTGGGGCGCCGCCGAACCGCTGCGCCGTATGCTGCGCATCCTGATCGAAGCCTGAGTCCGGGAGTGGCCCTTCAGGCAGCCTCAAGGCATGTCTTATGGTCCTGGGCCGGGTGTTCGGGGGTTTCGTTGCAGCAAGGCAACAGAAACCCCCGGCTTTGATGACAACGCCGCGCCTGTGCGCGGCGTTGTCATTCCCGGCTGACTATTTTTCCCGGCGGTGCGTCACAATACAGCCGGCATATGCCGGGCTGCGGGGCGGTCGTCCGCACGTCCGTACGAGTTGGCGCGGGGCTCAGTCGGGACGCTAACTTGCTGCGCTAAACCATTGATGTTAAGTTAATTTCATTACTAGAACACAACGGAGCACAAGGTGAGTGTGAGCCAACATCGCCGGAAAGATGCGCCTATAGCCCGCCAGCGCTGGTCAACGCTGGCCTTCACGGCACTGGGTTTGCTGCTCGCGCAGCCGGCCGCTTACGCCGCGGGGTTCGGGCAACTACGGGTACAGTCGAATCTGGGTCAGCCGCTGCAGGCGGAAATCGATATTAGTGGTGTCAGTGCGGAAGAAGCGGACGGGCTGACCGTCAAGCTGGCGTCGCCCGATGCGTATGCCAAGGCCGGCCTGACCTATCTGCCGGCGGTCAACAGCCTGCGGCTGCAGGTCGAGCGCCGTCCCAACGGCAGCTATGTGGCGAGGGTCCGGTCAACCCAGCCACTCAGCGAGCCTTTCGTCGACATCCTGGTCGACATGACATGGGCTAGCGGCAAGGTGTCGCGCGCCTACACCTTCCTGCTGGATCCGGCCGGCGCCAAGCCATCCAACCAGACTTTCTCGCCCACCACGGTGGTGCAGGCGGGAACCCCGGATGAGGCCGGCGCTGCCGGCCCGGCGGCATCGGCTCCCGCGCCAAGCGCTGCGCCTGTGCCCGCCGCGGCACCGGCCCCGGTGGCGGCTAGCCAGGCGCCACGGCCGCAAGCCAAGGCACCGGCGCCACGGCCGCACCGTGCCGCAGCGCCGGTGGCTGAAGGTACGGCCGCGGCTGCCGGCATGTACACCGTCCAGCGCGGGGATAACCTCACTGCCATTGCCAACGAAGCCTCCCAGGGGCAGGATGCGGTCTCGCTCGACCAGATGCTGGTCGCGCTGTATCGCAACAATCCGAACGCGTTCATTGGCGGCAATATGAACCGCCTCAAGGCGGGCGCCGTGCTCAAGGTGCCCAGCCAGCAGGAAGCGCAATCGGTCACGCCGCGGGCGGCGCGGCGCGAGGTGGTGGCACGCACGCACGGCTTTGACGCTTACCGTAGCCGCCTGGCGACGGCCGCCGCCGCGCGCACGGTCGAAGCCGGCAGTGGCCGCGAACAGTCGGGCAATGTCACCGCACGCGTGCAGGAACAGGCTGCGCCGGCCGCGGGCCCGCGCGACGAACTCAAGCTCAGCAAGCCCGACCGGGGTAGCCAGGCCGCCGCCGCCGCTGCGGAAAGCAGTATCGCCAAGGAACGGCAACTCAAGGAAGCCGAGGCGCGTCTCGCGCAGCTTGAGAAGAACGTTAGTGACATGCAGCGGCTGGTCGAGCTGAAGAACGCCGAGATTGCCAAGCTGGCCCAGACGCAGAAGAGCGCGGGCAAGGATGGCGCCGCGGCGCCGTCGGCTGCGCCTGCCGCGGCGCCGTCGGCTGCGCCTGCCGTGGTGCCCGCCGGTACGGCCAAGGCCGACGCCGGCGCCACCGCCGCACCGGTCACGGCGGAGGCTGGCGCGGGTGCCAGCGCTGCCACGGCGGCGACTGCGGCTGCAACCACCGCAACCGCGGCAGCGCCGGCTTCGGCGGCCTCCGCTAATGCTGGCGCCAGCGGCGCGAATGCAAGTGCGGCGGACACCGCCGTTGCCGCCGCCAATCCTGCCGCCGCCTCCACGCCGACTGCCAAGCGCCCGCCGGTCGTGACGCAGCCCCAGCCGGTGGCACAGCCGTCCTTCATCGAGGATCTGCTGGCCAACCCCATGCTGCTGCCCGGTGGTGGCCTGCTGATCGCCTTGCTGGGCGGCTATGCCATCTATCGTCGGCGGCAGCAACAGAAGTCCAGCGAGAACGCTGCCTTCGGGGACAGCGTCCTGTCGCAGGAAAGCACCGTCATGGCGGGCGGCAATTCACTGTTCGGCACCGCAGGTGGACAGAGCGTCGATACTTCGCAGCACAGTGTGTTCGGCGCTGATTTCCGCATTGGCAACAATGCCGCGGAAGCCAACGAGGTCGACCCGATTGCCGAGGCCGATGTCTATATCGCCTACGGGCGTGATGTGCAGGCCGAGGAGATCCTGCGCGAAGCGCTGCAGCAAAACCCTGAGCGCCAGGCGATCCGCCTGAAGCTCATGGAGATTTACAATAATCGTCAGGATGTGGAAGGTTTTCGCGTGATTGCAGAAGAAATGTTCGCCCAGACGGGCGGACAAGGGGCGGAGTGGGTACAGGCAGCGGAAATGGGACGGCGCCTCGAGCCGGGCAACGCTTTGTACCTGAGCGTGGCGCCGGACACGGCTTCCGGCGATACCACTACCTTGCCGGGCGATCAGTGGCGCACCCACGATCCCTCGCAGGATCCGGCGGCGGCACCCCGCGAGACCGCGCTGGCGGACCTGGCTGATCTGGCGTTGCCGCTCGACGGCTTTCCCGCGCCCGCGGCCGGCGCGCCGATTACCGCGCCGGAGTCGGCCTCGCTCGTGTTCGGCGATGCCGACGCGTTGCCTGAGGCACTTGCCACCCGCCTGGACGATGGCCTTGACCTGGATCTGGATTTGCCGGCACCCCAGGGCCACGGCGCCCATGAGGATATCCCGGCGCTGGATACGCCCACGCGCAGCCGACCGCTCGACTTCGATATGTCCGGTATTTCGCTGGACCTCAATCCGGACAGCCGGGACGACTCGGTGGGCGATAGCCACGAGACCCGTACTTTCTATGGCGCATCGTCGCTGCCGGCGCCTACGATGCTGCGCGACGGCAAGCTGTCCGAGCCGATCGACCTGTCGCGCGTGAGCGCGGAGAGCGGGCTGGACACGTCGCGCGGGATCTCCCCGAGCACCTTGTCGGCGGACGTCGTCGATGGTGGCCGCGACATGCAGATCAAGTTCGATCTGGCTAGGGCCTATATCGAAATCGGCGACAAGGAAGGCGCGCGGGAACTGCTGCAGGAAGTGGTGGATCAGTCGCAGGATCCCCTGTTGACGGAGGCCCGCAGCCTGCTGCGTGACGTGGCCTGACAGGCCAGGCTGTATGATGGCGGGCTGTGCGCAGGCAATGCGCCCGGCAGCTCGCCACGGATGCGCCGGGAGCCTGGCTCCCGGCGCATTTGCTTTTTGCGGGCCGGCAATCGCTGGCTTTCGCCGGTTGTGCTCCGTTTTCGTTCATTCGTTCGCGCTTTGCCCGTCAATTTCCGCTTGTCAATTTCCGCCTCATGAACCGCATCGCCCTCGGCCTCCATTACGACGGTGCCGCTTTCTCCGGCTGGCAGTCGCAACCGCACCGCAATACGGTGCAGGACCGGCTAGAAGACGCAATTGAGCGCTTCGCCGGCCGCCGTGTGCAGACCACGGTGGCAGGCCGCACCGATACCGGCGTGCATGCGCTCGGACAGGTGATCCATATCGACACCGACTTGTCGCGCGAGCCGTTCTCCTGGGTGCGGGGCGTCAACGCCTTCCTGCCGCCCAGCATCGCGCTGCAATGGGCCAGGCCGGTCGACGAGGGCTTCCATGCGCGTTTCCTGGCCTTCGAGCGCATGTACTACTACGCGCTCTATACCGGCCCGCACCGCGTGCCGCTGGTGCACGGCAGGGCTGGCTACCAGATGCTGCCGCCGGGCCAGGGCCTGGACGTCGACGCCATGCGCGCCGCTACTGCCTGCCTGCTGGGCGAGCACGATTTTTCCGCCTTCCGCGCCGCAGAGTGCCAGGCCAAGTCGCCAGTCAAGACCATGTACGACATCACGCTCAAGGCCGATGGCGATTGGTTGTTCGTGCGTTTTCGCGCCAGCGCCTTCCTGCATCACATGGTGCGCAACCTGATGGGGTGCCTGGTCGCGGTAGGGCGGGGCCGCTACCCGCCGGGCTGGATGGCCGAAGTGCTGGCCGGGCGCAGTCGCGCCAAGGCAGCACCCACCTTCATGCCCGACGGCCTCTACCTCGCCGGGGTGAAGTATCCTGAGCAATACGGGATTCCGGTCGCGGACACGGCGGCCAGCCTGTTCCATGGAGTGTTTGCCAATGACCCAGTCGCCTGAGCCGGGCCGCGCCGCGCCGCGCCGCACCCGCGTCAAGATCTGCGGGCTCACGCGCGAGGATGACGTTCGCGCGGCAGTGGATGCCGGCGCCGACGCGATCGGCCTGGTTTTCTATCCGGGCAGCCCCCGCTTTGTCGAGGTGGCGCGCGCCGCCGCGCTGGCCGAAGCCGCCGGCGCCTTCGTCTCGGTTGTGGGGCTGTTCGTCAACGCGGATGCCGACGAGATCGCCCATGTGGTCGAGCGTGTGCCGCTTACGCTACTGCAATTCCATGGCGACGAGAGCCCGGAGGCTTGCACGCAGGCGGCCCAGCGCTGCCGGCTGCCGTTTCTGCGCGCGGCACGCGTCCAGCCCGGCCTTGATTTGGTAGAATTCGCGGATCTGTATCGTGATGCCGCTGCCTTGCTGCTTGATGCCTTCGTCGAAGGCTACGGCGGTGGCGGGCACGTCTTCGACTGGACCCTGATACCCCCGGCATGGCTTCCACCCACCCACAACCCGACCGCAAGCGCCGCTCCTCGGATCGTTTTGAGTGGTGGGTTGAACGCGCAAAACGTCGCTGGCGCGATTGAGCGCGTGCGGCCCTACGCTGTCGATGTAAGCAGTGGCGTGGAGGCCGCCAAAGGCGTGAAAGACCACGCCAGGATTGCCGCCTTCGTGCGCGCCGTGCGCAGCGCGGATGCCGGGTAGGGCAGCTTGCCCATCGGGCAGCCAGCCTCCCGCCTGCTCCGTGCCTGCCCCGCGCACGACCCTAACGTCATCGAGCCCCTGCCAGACCGGCAAGGGCCCTGTTCAGAAGAGCTGACTCATGTACGACCTGCCCGATTCCCGTGGCCATTTCGGCCCCTATGGTGGTTCCTTCGTTTCCGAAACGCTGGTGCACGCGCTGGACGAACTGCGCGAAGCCTATGCCCACTTCCAGAAAGATCCCGAGTTCGACGCGGAATACCGCCGCGAACTGAAGCATTTCGTCGGCCGGCCCTCGCCGATCTATCACGCGCAACGCTGGAGCGAGATGCTCGGCGGCGCGCAGATCTATCTCAAGCGCGAAGACCTCAACCACACCGGCGCCCACAAGATCAATAACGTGATTGGCCAGGCACTGCTGGCCAAACGCATGGGCAAGCCGCGGGTGATTGCCGAGACCGGCGCTGGCCAGCACGGCGTGGCCACCGCGACCATCGCCGCGCGCTTTGGCATGGAATGCGTGGTCTACATGGGCTCGGAAGACGTCAAGCGCCAGGCTGCCAACGTCTACCGCATGAAGCTGCTSGGCGCKACCGTGGTGCCGGTGGAAAGCGGCTCCAAGACCCTCAAGGACGCGCTCAATGAAGCGATGCGCGACTGGGTCACCAACGTCGAGAACACCTTCTACATCATCGGCACCGTGGCCGGCCCGCACCCCTACCCGATGATGGTGCGCGATTTCCAGTGCGTGATCGGCGAAGAATCCAAGGTCCAGATGCCCGAACTGACGGGCCGCCAGCCCGACGCCGTGATCGCCTGCGTGGGCGGCGGTTCCAATGCCATGGGCATCTTCTACCCGTATATCGAGCACAAGGACGTGCGCCTGATCGGCGTGGAAGCCGCCGGCGACGGGCTCGAAACCGGCCGCCATGCCGCCGCGCTGATCGGCGGCTCGCCGGGCGTGCTGCACGGCAACCGCACCTACCTGCTGCAGGATGCCGACGGCCAGATCATCGAGACGCATTCGATTTCCGCCGGGCTGGACTATCCGGGCGTCGGTCCCGAGCACGCATGGCTCAAGGACATCGGCCGCGCCGAGTATGTGCCGATCACCGATGAGGAAGCGCTCAAGGCCTTCCACGACTGTTGCCGCATCGAAGGCATCATCCCGGCACTGGAATCCAGCCACGCCATTGCCTACGCCTGCAAGCTGGCGCCGACGCTGCCCAAGGACAAGCTGCTGCTGGTGAATCTGTCGGGCCGGGGCGACAAGGACATGCATACCGTGGCCGAACGTTCGGGGCTGAAGCTCTGATGCGCGACTTTCTCCCGCCGGGCGCCGCTGAAGGCGGCGCCCCGTCCGCACCCCTCGCGGCGCCGCAACTGACGCTTTACCAGGAAGACGTGCTGGAAGGCATCAAGCGCATTGCCGACGGCTCCATCGACCTGATCGTGGCCGATCCGCCCTATGGCCTGGGCAAGGATTACGGCAACGACTCTGACCGCCTGTCCGGGCAAGCCTACCTGGAATGGTCGGCGCGCTGGATCGATGCGGTGGTGCCCAAGCTGGCGCCGCGCGGCTCCTTGTACCTGTTCTGCACCTGGCAATACTCGCCGGAACTGTTCGTGATGCTCAAGCAGCGGCTGACCATGATCAACGAGATCATCTGGGACCGGCGCGTACCGAGCATGGGCGGCACCACGCGCAAGTACTCCTCGGTGCACGACAACATCGGGTTCTTCGCCGTGGCTCGTGACTATTACTTCGATCTCGACTCCGTGCGCGTGCCGTACGATGCCGAGACCAAGAAGGCACGCAGCCGACCGCGTTTCGAGGGCAAGAAATGGCTCGAGGTGGGCTACAACCCGAAGGATCTGTGGAGCGTGCCGCGGATCCACCGGCAAGATCCGGAACGTGCGGACCATCCCACCCAGAAGCCGCTGCATATCGTGCAGCGCATGGTGCTGGCCAGTTGCCCGCCGGGCGGGCTGGTGCTTGACCCATTCACCGGCAGCGGCACGACCGCGGTGGCCTGCGCGCTGCACGGACGGCGATTCGTCGGCTACGAGATGAATCCCGACTATGTGCGCGTGGCGCGCGAACGCGTCGCGGCTTGCATCAGTTCGCCACAGGCCGCGCCGGCTACCCTGAACATCGCAGCAGCGAACGACGAGCCCTTGCTGGCTGCCTTGTCCACGCCGTTGCCCACCATTGCTCAATGACCATGTCCCGAATCAATTCGACTTTCGCGGCGCTAGCCGCGCAGAACAAGAAGGGCCTGATTCCGTTCATCACCGCGGGCGATCCCGAGCCCGGCCTGACCGTTGCGCTGATGCACGCGCTGGTGGCGGGCGGCGCCGACGTCATCGAGCTCGGCGTGCCGTTTTCCGACCCGATGGCCGACGGCCCGGTGATCCAGCGTGCCTCCGAGCGCGCGCTCGCGCAGGGCGTGACGCTGACCAAGGTGCTGGCCTGGGTGACGGAGTTCCGCCAGACCAATGCCACCACGCCGGTGGTGCTGATGGGTTACGCCAACCCGATCGAGCGCATGGGCGAGGCGGTCTTCGCCAAGGCCGCGGCGGCGGCCGGCGTCGACGGCGTGCTGGTGGTCGATTACCCGCCCGAGGAGTGCGAGTCCTTCGCGGCGCAGATGCGCACCCACGGGATGGACCCGATTTTCCTGCTGGCGCCCACCTCCACGGACGATCGCATCGAAGCTGTGGCCAAGCTGGCGAGCGGCTACCTGTACTATGTGTCGCTCAAGGGCGTGACCGGTTCGGCCACCATCGACCTCGATAGCGTGGCCGCGCGCATTCCGCTGATCAAGCGCCATGCCAACCTGCCGGTGGGCGTGGGCTTCGGCATCCGCGACGCGCAGACCGCGCGCACGATCGGCAGCGTGGCCGATGCCGTGGTGATCGGCAGCCGCCTGGTGCAGTTGCTCGAAGATGCGCCGCGTGACCAGGCGGTACAATCGCTGCAATCGTTCATCGCGGAAATCCGCCAGGCGCTCGACGCCTGAACGTGATTTACGCGGCACCGCCCGTGCTTGCGCGCGGGCGGGCAATGCAACAAAAACGCACGATTTTGGCGGCAGTTGTGCCGCAACAGGCGCATCGCCCCGGCTGAACGGGGACTGCGGATCGCAGGCATGGTAAATTCGCGGCCTGACATGTTCCGCGCATGTGCCGAAAGGAGCCTTTCATGAGCTGGTTGGATAAACTCCTCCCCCCCAAGATTCAACAGACCGACCCCTCCACCCGCAAGGGCATTCCGGAAGGGCTGTGGGTCAAGTGCCCGTCGTGCGAGTCGGTGTTGTACCGTACCGACGTCGAGGCCAACCTCCACGTCTGCCCCAAGTGCGACCACCATATGCGCATCCGCGCCCGCGCCCGCCTCGACGGGCTGCTGGACGCCGAGGGCCGCTATGAGATCGGCCAGGAGATACTGCCGGTCGACGCGCTCAAGTTCAAGGACACCAAGAAGTATCCCGACCGCATCAAGGCCGCCATGGACGACACCGGCGAGACCGATGCCATGGTCGTGATCGGCGGCGCTATCCATACCATTCCGGTGGTGGTGAGCTGCTTCGAGTTCGAATTCATGGGCGGCTCCATGGGTTCGGTGGTGGGCGAGCGCTTTGTGCGTGGCGCCCAGGCGGCGCTGGAGCAGAAGGTGCCGTTTATCTGCATTACCGCCACGGGCGGTGCGCGTATGCAGGAAAGCCTGCTGTCGCTGCTGCAGATGGCCAAGACTACGTCGATGCTGAACCAGCTGTCGAATGCCAAGCTGCCGTTTATCAGCGTGCTGACCGATCCCACCATGGGCGGCGTGTCGGCCAGCTTTGCGTTCCTGGGCGACGTTGTGATCGCCGAACCCAAGGCTTTGATCGGCTTTGCTGGTCCGCGCGTGATTGAACAGACGGTGCGCGAGAAGCTGCCTGAAGGCTTCCAGCGGGCTGAGTTCCTGTTGCAGAAGGGCGCTATCGATATGATTGTCGATCGCCGCAAGATGCGGGATGAATTGGCGCAGTTGCTGGCTTTGCTGCAGAAGCAGCYGGCGGATGCGGTGGCGTAAGGGTTGGGTTGGTGATGGTGATTAGGCGCGGACGGTTGTTCGCGCTTTTTCGCTTTTTGGGGTGGTGGTTGATAGGTTTAGCTGCAACTTCAACTTCAACTTCAACTTCAACTTCAACTTCAAAGTCAAAAGCAGTTTCACCTCCCCTTCGGGGAGGCGACCTACTTTCTTG
>NZ_JBFTNE010000103.1:0-24421 GCF_056397325.1 Cupriavidus sp. 05N39 | reverse complement strand
TGCGCGTCCTGCTGGAACCGTCGCCGATCCTGCTTCACCGTCATGTTGCGCCTCTGGATCTGCCTGCACCTCTCGTCCCTGCCACTCGAAGTCTTCCGGCCGAATTGGTCCACTGAGTTGGCTGTGGCGGTGTTGGACAAGGAACGCGTGCACCTCGCTTCGCGCCTGGCGGCGGAGGCTGGCGTCCGCCCGCAGATGCGCCGCGGCGGTGTGCTGACCATCGCGCCGCAGACCCTGCTGTACGATCGAGCCCCGGAGAAGGAGGCCGACGCCCTGCAGCGCGTGGCCATGGCGTTCCTGCAGTTCGCGCCCAACGTGGTGCATGCCGAGGAAGCGTCCGTGCTGGTAGACGTGTCGGCCAGCCTGCGCCTGTTCGGCGGCATCCGCCAGTTTCGCCGCCGCATGCGCGCGTCTGTCGCCGCGCTGGGCTTCAGCGCGGCCCGCGGCTGTGCTCCGACAGCCCAGGGCGCCTGGCTGTTGGCCCATGCCGGTGGCGCAAGCACCCTCAAGATCGAGGCATTGGAGCGCCGGCTCGGCGCGCTCGCCATCGGCACTCTGCCCGCCGCACGGCCATTCCTGGAATGGCTGGATGGACTAGGGTGCCGTTGCCTTGCCGATATCCGCCGGCTGCCGCGGGCCGGGCTGCAGCGCCGGTGCGGCCGAGAACTGAACGAGGCGATGGATCGCGCCCTGGGCCAGGCGCCAGAGATCTTCGAATGGCTACAGGCCCCGCCAACCTTCTCCGCGCAGGTCGACCTTCCCGATCGCATCGAGCATGCGGAGGCCACCCTGCTCTACAGCCGCGGGCTCATCGTGCAGATGCTGGGCTGGCTGGCCGCGCACCATCTGGCGGTCACCAAAGTCCTGGTGGAACTCAAACACGAGCGCGGCCGCGAGGCGCTGGCGCCAACCGTCATCGAGATCGCGCTGGCAGAGCCCAGCTGGAGCGAGGATCACCTGATGCGCTTGCTGCGTGAGCGGCTGGCGCAGCTGCAGGTGGATGCCCCCATGATCGCGGTGCGCCTGTCCGTCACCGACGTGCAGGCCAAGGCGCCGCCCAGCGAATCGCTATTTCCTGAGCCCGGCGGCACGCCCGAGGACCACGCCCGGGTGATGGAGCTGCTCGCGGCGCGGCTTGGCGCCGACAACATCCTGCGGCCGGAGTTGCGTGCGGACTACCGGCCGGAGGTAGCCAACACCTGGGTGCCGGCCGTCGGGAAACCCCGACCTGGCGCGGAAGCGCCCGCCCTGCCCCGCCCGGCTTGGCTGCTGGACAAGCCGATTGCCTTGCTGATCCGCGATCATCGCCCGTTCTATGGCTCGCCCCTGCGCATGGTGTCTCCCCCGGAACGCATCGAGGCCGGTTGGTGGAGCGGCGAGCTGGTGACGCGGGATTATTACGTGGCCGAGGGTCGCGATCACGCCCATTACTGGGTCTATCAGGAACGCATGGGCAGCCGGGACGGCGATGAGGTCACGTGGTACCTGCACGGGCTGTTCGGGTGAGGTGGCGCCATGGAATCCCTACGCACCGGCGGCGGCTTGCCCGACTACGCCGAGCTTTACTGCCTCTCTAATTTCTCCTTCCTTGAAGGCGCATCCCGCGCGGAAGAGCTGGTCGAGCGCGCCGTGCAACTGGGCTACAGCGCGCTCGCCATCACCGACGAATGCTCGTTGGCCGGCATCGTACGGGCGCATGCCGAAGCCAAGAAGCACGGGCTAAAGCTGCTCGTCGGCACATCGTTTCGCCTGGTCAATGCAGACGGAAGCCCCTGCATCTCCTTCATCGCACTCGCCCGCAATCGCGAAGGCTACGGCAACCTGTGCGAGCTAATCACGCTGGCCCGCACGCGCACGGCAAAGGGCGCCTACCTGCTCACGCGCCGGGATCTGGACGCCCCGGAAGGCGCCTACACGCACCTGCGAGGCCTGCCCGATTGCACGATCATTTTCACGCCGGAGTACTGCACACCCGCGGAGCGGCTGGACACCCAAGCCGCATGGATCACCGCCACCTTTCCAGGTCGCGCGTGGATAAGCCTGACCCTGCTGTACCGCGCCATGGATGACATCCATCGGGCTGGCGTGATGGAAGCCGCCGCGGCCAATCACCTGCGCGTGGTGGCCACCGGCCACGTGCAGATGCACGTACGGTCGCGCAAGCCGCTCCACGACGTGCTGAGCGCAATCCGCCTGCGCAAGGCCGTCCCCGATTGCGGGTATCAGCTGACCCCCAACGCAGAGCAGCACCTGCGCTCGCGCCTACGGTTGGCCAATGTCTACCCGCACCGGCTGCTGACCGAATCGCTGCACATCGCCAATCTCTGCCAGTTCTCGTTGGATGAGTTGCGCTATGAGTATCCCGATGAAGTGGTCCCGACTGGCGTCTCTCCTGCGGAATACCTGCGCAGTGAAACCTACATCGGTGCGCACCACCGCTTCCCCAGAGGCATCCCTGCCACCGTCCAGGCCCAGATCGAGCACGAACTGGCGCTCATTGGGGACATGCACTACGAGCATTATTTTCTGACGGTTTACGACATCGTCCGCTTTGCGCGCTCCAATCGCATCCTCTGTCAGGGGCGAGGCTCGGCGGCCAACTCCGCAGTCTGTTACTGCCTGGGTATCACGGAGGTGGACCCGGCCCGTGGCAACCTGCTCTTCGAGCGGTTCATCAGCAAGGAGCGTGGCGAGCCACCGGACATCGATGTCGATTTCGAACACTAGCGCCGCGAGGAGGTCATCCAGTACCTGTACACGAAGTATGGGCGAACCCGCGCGGCGCTGGCTGCGGCCGTGGCCACCTATCGGCCGCGCAGCGCGCTGCGCGAGTCCGGCAAGGCGCTTGGCGTGGACCCGGCCATCGTCGACCTGGTCGCCAAGGCACACCACTGGTTTGACAGCAAGGCAGACCTGCTCAAACGTTTCGCGGAAAGCGGCGTCGATACGGAAAGTGCGCCGACCCAACGATGGGCAAACATGGCGACGCAGCTGCTCGGCTTTCCTCGGCACCTCTCCCAGCATTCGGGCGGGTTCGTGCTCGCCCGCGGCAAGCTATCGCGCCTGGTACCCATCGAGAACGCCGCCATGCCCGATCGCAGCGTAATCCAGTGGGATAAGGACGATCTGGATGCCGTCGGCTTGCTCAAGGTCGACGTGCTGGCGCTGGGCATGCTCTCGGCGATCCGCCGCGCGCTGGATCTCGTCTCTGAACAGCGTGGGGAGGCATTCGAGCTGCAGGATATCCCGGCGGAGGATCCGGCCACCTACGAAATGCTGTGCCGCGCGGACAGTGTCGGGGTGTTCCAGGTGGAATCCCGTGCGCAAATGTCCATGCTGCCCCGGCTGCAGCCCCGCACCTTCTATGATCTGGTCGTCGAGGTCGCCATCGTGCGACCGGGTCCGGTGCAAGGAGGCATGGTCCACCCGTACTTGCGGCGCCGGCAAGGCAAGGAACCGGTAACCTATCCGAGCCCGGAAATGGAAAAGGCGCTGTCGCGCACGCTCGGCGTGCCGATTTTCCAGGAACAGGTGATGCAGGTAGCCATGCTCGCAGCGGGTTTCTCGGCTGGCGAGGCTGACCAGTTGCGTCGGGCCATGGCGGCCTGGAAGCGCAAGGGTGGGCTGGAGCATTACTACGACCGCATCGTCTCCGGCATGCTGGAACGCGGGTACGAACGGGAATTTGCCGAGAGCATCTTCCGGCAAATCCAAGGCTTCGGCGAATACGGCTTCCCAGAGAGCCATGCGGCCAGCTTTGCGCTGCTGGTCTACGCCAGCGCCTGGCTGAAATGCCATGAGCCGGCCGTGTTCCTCTGTGCGATGCTCAACAGCCAGCCGATGGGGTTCTACTCGCCTTCGCAGCTCGTGCAGGATGGGAAACGCCACGGTGTCCAAGTGCGGCCAGTGGACGTCACGATCAGCGGCTGGCACTCGTCACTGGAAGCCGTCGACAAGAAGCCGCCAGCGGTTCGGCTCGGCCTCTCGCTGCTGCGCGGGATGCGCGCGGAGGCGGCGCAGCGCATTGAGGAGGCACGCGCCGTGCGCCCATTCTCAGGGACGACGGACCTTGCCCGCCGCGCAAACTTGGATAGGCATGATGTGCAGGTCCTGGCCGCCGGCGACACACTGCGAGCCCTCGCTGGCCACCGACGCAACGCACTCTGGCAGGCCACGGCCGCGGTGCCCGACAAGGATCTGTTGCGGCCTGCCGACGTGCCGGGAGAACTACCTTCACTGGTGGCGCCTAGCGAGGGCGAGGCCATTGTCGCGGATTATCGATCGACGGGCTTGACCCTCAACCGGCATCCGCTGGCGCTRCTGCGACGACATCTCGCCAGCAGACAGTTCGTGACAGCGGAAACGCTATTCCGCTATCAGGACCGCCAGTTGGCCCGCGGCGCTGGCATCGTGACGGTGCGACAGCGCCCAAGCACCGCGAATGGCGTGTTGTTCATGACCATCGAGGATGAGACGGGATCGGTCAACGTGATCGTTTGGCCGTCGGTGCTGGAGCGGTTCCGCAAAGAGGTGCTGGGCGCTCGCTTGATCGGTGTCCTGGGCCAGTGGCAGTGCGAGGGCGAAGTGAGGCACCTCGTTGCACAGCGGTTGGTGGATCTCACACCGCTGCTCGGCCACCTGGAAACGAGCAGCCGCGATTTCTGCTAGCTGACGGATACAGCTAGATTCAAAACGCCATGCCGATTTTTCTTATCAAGAATAGGGAAAATTGGGTACACACCTCCCACCTGGCTGGCGGATCGGCACATATTCTCCAGCGCCGTAATACGTGCATTAGGGCGCGAGTTACTCTCAAGTAGACCCGTGGCGACCTTAGCCGTCGAAGGCCGGCTATCTCTGCAAATGTGTGGGAACGGGCGTGGTGGTCTGCGCTTGGTTGCCGGCTGCGGCAAACCAAGCGGATACTGACAGCCGGGTGGCTCGCGATGACTGCCCGATTTCTTCATTGGACGTTCAGCCCTTTGCCTGCCCGGCAGAGGGTTTTTTTGCGGGCGGGTGGCGGGCAGGCACTGAGTTGTCGCAAACAGGACGCCGCAAACCGCAAACCAGCGAGGCCGCAATGTGGATGCCCCGCGGCTCGAAGCGCTGTGAGTTGGCGAACTGGTAACCCCATCGTCTGGGCTGACCACCATTCCGCTCTCGCGCCCGCGCCATGGCGCGCCAGCCTGCGTCACAACATCAGGGTCTACGGGAAGGCTGATGACATCATCCGTTCCGCAATCTCCTGAAGCGCTGCCCGGGCCGCCGCATCGCCGCGCTTTGCTGCTTTTCTCAGAAGCGAAAATCCGTGATTGGCATCGGCGGAGGAGTGTCGCCCATGCAGATGCAGGAGAGCCAGTCGCGCCGTCGCGTGAACAATCCCGCCGGCCGCTGCGAGGCCATAGAAATGGGCCGCCTTGTCGTAGTCGACCGGCGGCAAATTCTCCCTGCTCTGCCCGGGATAATCGTCCCACGTCACTGCTGCATTCATCGCGGCCGATGAAGTCCCCTGGCCCGCGGCTTCCTCATGGAGTGCCAGCGCGCGGTAGCGATCCACCTGGGCGCCTCGTCCCAGCATTAGACTGTCCCCGAGACCGCTCAGTGCTGTCAGACGGACCTGCGCGGGCGCGCCTGGAATGGAGAGGATCCTCTCGAAAAGGCGATTGGCGTACGCGGGATCACAACTCCCACCGGCGCTCTTCAGGCAGGCGATGGCCAGGTTGGCGAGGGCCTCGGGAAATGGCGAAGGCCCTTCGGAAAGGGTTTCCCAAAGTCGGCGTGCCGCCGCCTCCCCGACTGGATTCGCGGAGTCCAGGAGCTGGCAGGCGAGCCCGTTGACAACCTGGGGTGTGATGGCGCCCGCCGCTAACTCCCCCGCAAGGTATTCGGTCGCACGTGTGGCGTCGACGTCGAAATCGCCTTCCATTAGTCGCCCGAGCGCTACAACACCCGATTCCAATTCCATCCTTTCCTCCGCTGCGCAGCGCAGGAAGTCTAGCAGCATCGATCCGCCACCTTAGCGGTCGCGCGTATGCTCCCTGAGGGAACCCCTCCAGCGTCCATCACCGGCCTTGCTCAAATCCCCGCGCTTCGGCATCACGAAAGCTGCTTATGCACAACAGCATGTAAGCCCGGGTGAGCGTGTGCTTGCCACTGGCCCACGGCAGGGCTTCGACCTTCACGCCACAGTCACGACAATCGACGCGCCGCATGGTGTAAAGCAGGAACACTGCAAAACCCCAGACTGGAATAAACTCGAACCTGCGCTGTGCAAGCGTGTCGTAACCCCGCGCAGGCTGGCTACAGCATGAGCAGATCGCCTTGGAACCCTTGCGCGGTCGTACGTCGATCTCGATGGACTGGGTTGCTTCGCACAGCCGCGCACCTTCATAGACAAAACCGGGAAAATGGTGGCAGGCGTTGAGCAAGCGAGTCAGCAACATGGTTAGCGCGGCCCCAAGCGGCAAGGGCAAAAAAGTCGCTATTGTTGCCCCGGACCAGGATGCGTTGGCGCGTTACGTGCCGGACCTGCAAAACTGGTCCGCGTCCTGGCGTTTCGATGACCAGGACCTCCCGCCCGGGCAGGCACTCGTCGAAGTGTTCACGCCTTTCCTGCAACACCTGCTCACACTGGGATATGCGCGCAAAACGTTGAATTATCACCGCGATCACCTCTGGATGCTCGGCGGGCATCTCATTGAGGTCCGCCACGAAGACCCGGACGCCATGGATGCCCGCACGCTCGTTCTCCACCAAATTCACAAGTACGGAGGTCCGTTGATCTCCCGGCACCTCGACGAGCAGGCCCAGAGCGCCTTCGATGCGACCTGCAAGAAGCTCTATCGCTTCCTCTGCCCCTCGTAAATCGCCTCGATCTACCCACAGATTCCCCCGACGAGCCGAAATTTCTCATGGCCGCCAGCCAGAAACCCGCATAAATACTAGGGGTAGCTACCCCTGTGAATTGCAGCAGAAACAAAGGCATACCGTAACGCACGGCCTCCCGCGCGGCACCGCCGGCTGCTTTGCTAACCAATGTCCCCGGTATCGCCGACGCCGTTCTCCAGGGCGATATCGCTGCTGGGAAACTAACGCCGTCAAGCTCAAAGTCTAGCGTTGCCTGCCCCTGGAACCAGCACGGCACGTCGTTCGCAAATCATCGCCTTCAATCGATTTTCTCGGCTTGGTCTCCAGATTTTGTAGAATGTCCGCTTCCCGTCATCGGATCCAGGCAACCGATTTACCAATCTGCTGCCGGGACTCGATACGGGCATGCCCTTCGGCAATCTGGTCGAACATATAGTGATTCGCGATTTCGATTTTCAACCAGCCGTCGCTGATTGCCTCGAAGATGTCATCGGCTCTGTGCTGTACCGTACCGGCATCCTCCATGTGATCTGCCAGCCTGGGCCGGGTCAGAAAGAGTGAACCAGCTTCCCCCAGTTCATAGGGATCGACGTCATCAAGACTCCCGGATACGTTTCCATAGTTGATGACAAGACCTCGCTTGCGTGTGGCGCGGAAACTATCCCGTAATGTGGCGCGGCCAAGGGAATCGAACACCACGTCCACTCCTGCGCCGGAGGTCAACTCTCGCGCCACATCTGCGAAACGACCCTCTTCGTAAAGAAAGGCTGCCTCGGCCCCGCGTTGCCTGGCGACTCGGCACTTCTCCTCGGTACTGGCAGTAGCAAAGACTCTCGCTCCGACTCTCGTCGCCATCTGGATGAGAATTTGGCCGATACTCCCTGAAGCCGCGTGGACCAGGCAGACGCTGTCTGCCGAGAGGCGGGCGACGTCATGCACCAGATAGTGAGCAGTGCAGCCTTGAAACATCGCGGCCGCGGCCATGTCATAGCCAATTGAATCGGGAAGTACGGCGATCCTGTTTGCGGGGATACACGCGTACTCCGCGAAGCTCCCCCATGCGATGCACCAGGCAACACGCTGACCTTGCCTCAGATGGGTGACACCTTGCCCGATATGTACAACGGTGCCAGAGCCTTCCATTCCAAGTATGCAGGGCAGACCTACAGAGTAGGTGCGAGAGTGAGCGTACTTTCCCTGGCGCGTGTGGATGTCCATGAAATTGATACCAGCACACTCGACCTTTACAAGCACTTCCCCAAGTCGCGGGGTTGGTACCGGCATGTCGGAATTCACACGGACAACTTCCGGCCCGCCATATCGTTCGATCCACATAGCCCGCATGGTCTGCCCTGCTGCCAGCGTCTCATCTACCCTTCCCGCTTTCGCGTTAAAACCTATTTCGTCATTCATGGTGATGTTGGCCGTAGCCGCTAGTGTTTCTCCCGACGCGGTCACTCGGCAGCTACTCCCGCTGTTTTGATCATCGCAGCAGTAGACTGGACCTCTTCCGCAATGACGGCGCGCAGTTGCTTGCCATCGCTGGCCACCACTTCCAGGTCTCGCGGTTTGAGGTACTGCTCTATGAATGCGGGGTCGCGCAGGATGTCACGCACATCGGCGCGGATTTGGTCGGACACTGCAGCTGGCGTACCCGCGGGTGCGAACAGGGCATACCAGATCGATATCTTGGCGTAGGGAAATCCCTGCTCTGCGACGGTGGGTACGTCGGGAAAGCGAGCAACGCGTTTGTCTCCGGCCACAGCGATGGGCTTGATCTTTCCCGCCTGAACAAGCGGAGCAATCACACCGGAGCTGGCAGAGGCCAGGGCCACCTCGCCGCCTGCCAGGGCGGTAAGGTTTTGCGATACACCGTTATAAGCGACGTGTGTAATGTCGATTTTTTCGTGGTCCGCGATCGTTGCAAAAAGCAAATGCGGCTGGCTACCTTTTCCATATGACCCATAAAATAGCGAACCCGGCTTTTCTCTCGAAAGTCGGACCACGTCCTTAAGCGAACTCACGGGAAGGCTTCCATTCGCTACGATGAGTTGGTTTGCTTTCACCATTAGGGTCAAAGGATCAAAATCCTTGTCGGGGTCGTATCCCAACCTTTTATATAGGAAGCGATTGCCGACGATAGACTGATTCACCGTTGCCAAAAGGGTGTAGCCATCCGCCGGAGCTCGGGCGACCTGAGCAGCACCAATCGCGGAGCCTGCGCCTGCCTTGTTCTCAATCACGAYGGGCTGCTTCCAGCGCTCCGCCAGTTTCGCGCCCACAGCCCTTGTGATGATGTCGACTCCGCCTCCAGGTGCGAATGGAACCACGATCGTAACCGGCTTGGTTGGATAAGATCGGGCCGCCGAGGCTGACGTCGCCAGTGTAAGCAAAAGTGTAGCCAGTAGAACCTTGTGTTTCATCGCTCGTCTCCAAACCTATTATTGAGTACCAGACTGTCACCAGTTGCCTTACCAACCATGGCATGCCGGGGTGGCCGCACTGCGAGTGAGGCCCACCAAGATGCTGCTTAATCAAGCACGCCCTCCCTCAATATGGGCGCGGCGCTCGAACATCTGTCTCACTCACCGATAGACTCATCGCCCCGATCCTCTCAATCTCGATCCGTACCTCATCGCCGGGGACGAACGGACCAACGCCCTCCGGCGTTCCAGTGGCAATGACATCGCCTGGTTGCAGGGTAATTACTGAGGACACCAGCTCAATAAGTTCTTCGATCCCGACGATCATTTCACTCGTATTCGCGCTTTGCCGGAGTTCCCCGTTCACCCATAGCTTGTTCCCGAGCTTTTGGGGGAACTCCACGTCATCCGCCGTAACGATCCATGGACCAAGTGGCGTAAATGTCTCGAAGGACTTACGCATAGAGCGCTCTTCTTCCGCTACCCCCTTTTCTATACGCATTGTCGCGTCGATCAAGCACGCATAGCCGAAGACGTAGTCCATCGCCTCACTGCGCGGCACGTTGCGCGCCTCTTTCGAGATAATTACGGCCAACTCGGACTCATGGTCAAAGCGCCGAGCGGAACCCTTGGGGAGTTGCAGCCGACCACCCGCACCAACCAAGGAGCCAGGAGCTTTGAGGAAGAAACCTTGCTCACGGGCGGACCGCCCGCCTGGCGTTACTACTCGCTCGCCTAGCTCGCCGATGTGCTTCTGGTAGTTCGCAGGAGCGGCGAAAACATGTTGGGGCGCGGGATTGGCCGGCAGCAGTCGTGCGCTGGCCAACGGCAGCGCCTTCCCCTTCTGGCGATGCTCACCGAACGTTTGGCGCAGATCCGACCAATGGCTGATCAGCCAATTGATGCGTTGGCGCGGCATTTCGGCGAGAAAGGCAGGTAGCTCTCCTGTCATGTCATAGATGGTGTCGCCCTCGACGACGCCGACACGATAATCGTTGAAGGATGCAATTTTCATGAGCAGATCTCAAATATCAGGTTTCTCAACCGTTGTTGAAGTGGGTARTCGGCTTGCGTCTCGAACATTCTAGGAATGAAGACGGACCTATGTCGTCTATGCCAGCCCGTCCCAGTCGTCACAACCTTCGGACGATCGAATCGATGCTACAGGTTTCCAAATTGACTGGGACGCCTGGGACAGGTCTATGCCGCTTCCTGTACGGATGCACCGTCCGGCGACGCACCTCGTACGATGTCGATGATGTGCAGTGGGTCTTCTGGCTCGCTGTCGCTACGCCAGGCGCATTGACCATCCGGGCGAACCAGCACAAGGGCTCGTTCGTAGAGAGCGTGTGCCCCAGCATTGCTTACGCTGACAACTTTGAACGGCACCTTGCGCTCGCTTGCCGCGGCGGCGAGCCCCGTCCCTGCAGGTGCGTCGGTGCCAAATCGCAGGAGGACGAACTCCTTCCCGAACAGATCCAGCGTCGAGACGTTCTCCTCAAGCCATACATGCGGGGCGCGCGCGCCGGGACGAGCCGTTTGCGAGTACGTCTGCACGGTGTCATCCGGCCTCGGGGTTCCATCGGGCACGATGATGGGCGAGCCTTCATAGACGTAGCCGAGATGGATCCCAATGCTGAACCATTCGCGCCTCATCAGTTCCGTGTACGCGTCGCCGAATGCCTTGCGCGCATTTTCGCCGTCTGGTGTGGGATCGAACAACTCCTTCGGCGGTTCGGTGACGCGCGGATTCAGCATACGCTTGAGGTTCCCCGTGGACTCCTCCACATTGCGGATAGCGACTGGGCGCTGCTCGATCTCGTACGACTCGAGCAGCCTTCTGCCGCCCCATCCTTCGAGGCAGGCGGCAAGCTTCCACGAAAGGTTGACCGCGTCCTGGATGCCGGTATTCATGCCGAATCCGCCAGTCGGTGAGGTGAGGTGCGCCGCGTCCCCTGCAAGGAATACTCGCCCGGAGCCATAACTCTCCGCGACAAGTTGTCGCCTCACCCACGGGAGCATCGACAGGATCTCGAAGTCGAAATCGCGACCCACCGCACGTACAATGGCCTTGCGCATGTCGGCCTCGGTAAGGCTCTGCATGGTAACGTCGCCGACCAGAGAGAAGCGCCACTGATCGCGACCGTTAATGGCGACGAGCGTAGCCCAAGTTCCTTCGGGGCCGATAAAGATGTATCGGTATGCCGGCTTCTTGTTGTGCAATCTCTCAAGACCCTCGCACCGGAATACCACGTTGGTGGTGTACGTCAACACCGGCTCACCCGCCATCTTGATATCCAACTGCTGGCGCACCGTGCTCGCTCCGCCGTCCGAGCCGACTATGTAGTTCGCCGCGATGGTGCTCGTTTCCCCGGTCTTCACGTTACGCACCGTCGCCAGCACGCCCTCTTCGCTCTCCGAGAAATTGACCAATTCCGTGTGATAGACGATTTGCACACCTGAGAACTGCTGGGCGAAGCGCCTGAGAACGGGGTCGAAAAAATTCTGGGGGCACCGCTCACGGTGCTGCGGGCTCTGCGGGGGCGATTTCTCATCCTTTGGAGCTGGAAACTCCTCGCGCCCAAACTCGTAACCGTTCAACGATGTCACCCAGGCGCAGTCCTGCGTGTACTCGCGGTTGTAGCCTGCACTCTCGACCCAGTCGACAATGCCCCAACGGCGGCAGTACTCCATCGTACGGATGCCTACCATATCCATTTTTGGCTGGTAGACGCCGCCGTCCCCTTTGTCAATCAGGATGCAGGATTGGCCGCGGAAGCCGAGATCGCCCGCCAGTGCAAGTCCGATCGGTCCGGCGCCAACGATAAGAACAGGTGTTGTGATATGTGCCATGGTGATATGGGGTACGGGAAGAATGAGGTTTTCGTGAGGTTTGAAAAGCAAGGAAGATTATTCTGAGGCAGCGAATTCTTCCCGGTACAAGCCTAGGGCTCGCAGCGCAGGAATATCGTTCACCTGGAAGAGCGTTGCCGGCTCTTGCGACGTAAGGGCATGCTCGTACCAAGACCAGGGCGGGATCGCGATGAAGTCTCCCGGCCCCCATTGGAAGCGCTGACCGTTCACCACCGTGGTTCCGTTACCACCGATTACGTAGTTGAGGACGGAACCGGTGTGTCGTTGCGGCAGACATCGACTGTTGGGACGCAGCCGCTGCAGGCGCGTCCCAATTGTCGGAAGCGCCGATTGGCCAGTCGCCGGATTCTGGTATTCGAGCTGTGTATCGCAGTATGGGTCTGGCGGCAGTTCGGCGGCGGAACTCAATGCCGCCAGCGCGCGGTCCGCCGGGTAGGCCAGCAACGGATTTACGGGGTTATGCACTTTCGGCCGTACGGGGCGCATGATGCCGCTTCCAAACTGCTGGTACGAACGATGCGGATACTCGGAAACGGTCTGGAGGTCGGAGGAGAAGCCTTCAAAGAACGTTGCGTGCATGGCCCGTACCAGTGAGATGTCGAGCACATCAAGCCAGATCATCGGTTCATTGCCGAGGTGGACGTGGTCGTGCCAAGTCATGGCCGGCGTAATGACAAGGTCTCCCTCGTTCATCGCATACTCCTCGCCATCGACCGTGGTGAAAGCCCCCTTTCCCTTCATGATGAAACGAAGAGCGGAAGCCGCATGCCGATGTGCCGTCGCCACCTCGCCTGGCAAGATGACCTGAATCGATCCCCAGAAAGTCGGCGTTGTGCCATAGGGAAGCCCGGGGTTGGTTAGCCGCAACGTTCGCCGGTTGCCTTTGGCCTCCAGTTTGAGATCCCCGCCAATACGCTCCAAAAGCGGCGCAAGGTCTGACCACCGCCAATGAAGGGGCGTCATGGACGACAGCGGGTCACGAGTGAAAAGGGGCGGATCGCTGGGCTGATGTACCCGGCAATTGAAACGCCCCAACTGCTCGTCGAGACTCTGACGCGCGTCTGCGTCGCTCATCTGGCTTCCATTCAGTTCTGCCATTACGTTACCCAACAAGTTGGAGGGGCGAAGCAACGACCGTCTTCCGCCCGTATGTCAAAAGGTCTGACCTTTATGTTATTTGGCGATCGTATCCCCGTCAAGCGTCAGAGTTTCGAAATCGGGCCTATTGGCCCACGACTCGGGTAAACACCGTGGCACGACTGCTGCCGTCGTCGCTCAGGCAAAGTAAGCGGTTCATCCCTCTGGCTAGGTACTGCACACAAAAGGTAGGACCTTCACCTCGATTGTGACTGTATGGGTTAAAATCGGAAGCCCTTCTCAGGGGAGCCGTCCTCACGGCTGCCCCACCGATCGGGGTCGCTGTTCCATCCAGATAGAAGGCAGTCAACATGACCGTTACAAAGAACCACCTACGCACCTCTTCCGACGTCAAAGATGGCGCAGTTCCGATCACTTCTAGGAAATCTGTCGATCAGGGAACACAACCCATTTTCAAATCGGTAAGGCCGCGGCGCGCGTTTGAGGACATTTGCCTGCAGATCCGTCAGGAACTCAGTGAAGGGCGACTAAAGCCTGGAAGCCGCCTGCCGGCGGAGCGCGAACTTGCGGACCAGTTTGGCGTGTCACGAACGGCAGTTCGGGAAGCCATGCGTAGCTTGGAAGTTGCCGGCCTCATAGCCAGCGAGCGGGGTGTGAACGGCGGCACCTTTATTCAACGTGGCGATCCAGAGCTCATCACGCAGGCGGTCCAGGATATGGTGTTGCTGGGTCGAATCAGTATCGATAGCCTCACCGAGACGCGCATCATGCTGATGAATGATGCGCTGCGCTTGGCATGCGAGAGGGCAACGAACGTCGATCTGGACGCTATCGAGCGCGATATTGATCTGGTGGAAGAATTGACACTCAGCGGCAACCTGACGCGACGCTCCTCCTACATCACAAACTTCTACGGTCTAGTTGCACGTGCGACGAACAACGAGGTGATGGTCATGCTAATCAACTCGCTATCCGAAATCGTTCGGCAGTTGCTCGATCGTATCGGTCCGGACCCGCGCAGCGATGTTGTCGACGTTCGCCGCCAGATACTGAAACACTTGCGTGCACGGGATGCAACCGCAGCCATCCAAGAGATGACCCGCCACCTGGAGCGCCTAAGCCAGCAACTGCGCACAAAAGAAAAGGCCATGGCTCGGAAGCAGCGTTCATAGACTGGCTCGTTCTTATGGGCCTATCGGATGCTCCGCCCGTAGTCCGGCGAAATGGATTAGTCATGCGCGCATGAGGGGGTGATCGCCCTTTTGCTGCAAATTGATACAGTCGCGCTCCAAAATCTCTTGTGAATCAACGACTTGCAAAAGAGTCGATCTTCTCGATTCAACAGCCCGACTATCTGTCAGATCGAGTCCCAGCTAATACAGTTGAGCGTATCGCGCTCGGCCTGCAGCCGCGTCCGCTGCCTCGGCGCCGACCACGGCGGCGTCTTGCGCCCTCGCCCGCACCGCCGCCAGTTCGGTGCGCAGATTCCACGACAGCCTGCTCGCCCTTCTGGCGCAGCGTGCGCTCCTGGTCGATCTCGCGCAGCGCGCAACGCTCGGTGGCGCCGGCCCGCTCCTGCGCGACGGCCACCTGCTCGCGGGTGCGCTCCAGGTCCGTCGAGAATTGGGTACGTAACTCCTGCAACTGCCGCTCGAGCGCCTCTGACCTGGCGTGTTCCCGCCTCGTGACGCGCGTCCGCCTCGCTCGCCTGCAACCGCGCTTCGRCCCGCAAGGCGGCCAGCTCACTGCTCGCGGCCTCGTTGGCGGCGTGCCAGATCGATTGCGCAGCATTGGCGGCGATCGCCTTGAGCGCGCCCGGCAACTCGGGATGGTCGATGGTCACGCGCATCTTGCCGCTTAGTCAGCCCCCGTTTTGGCGCGGTCTCCATGTCGGACTCGATTCGCGGATACGCGGCGACGTCGCCACCGTTGCGAGGACAGTGCGCGCGACGACGGACTACCGCCTCGGCGCTTCCCRGGCGTCGCAAAGAAAGCTCAGGGTATCGTCATGCTTGATCCTGACGTGCCATTCTCCAACGCAGTATTTGGCGTCGGAGAACTTCTCCCGCCATCGGCGCGAGAGAGTCTCGATGCATGCACGCCCTTGCAGTGGCATCTGCGGCGCGGCGGCCATCTGTCGCAGCATCTGCAGATAACTGGGATCTCCCCAGCGGGGCGTGGCTGCGACGTGCGCGTTCCAGACAAGCACCACCAGTTTGTATGTCTCGCGCACCACGGCGATCGGCGTGTCTTCGGTAATGGCCTCGGACAGAAGCGGCTCGCCGAAGTCCAGAATCGTCTCGGAGATCTTGCGTTCGGCTTTGCCCGCGCTTGCTCGGTTCATTGTTTCGCTCCGCTTGATGCCCGACAGCGGTTCAATGCCGGGTCGCCGAGGCTGCAACTGGCAAGGACGAACGAATTTCGGCTCGGCGTGCAAGGCATCTTGCGCACAAGCACTGCCATTTTGTGCTTTTGGGGGTACAACGCCTTTGGGGCTCGTAACGGAACCATGTGAACGCGGTGGCCGAAACCACGACGCCATGCGGCATGGGCCATCCGGATTCTCCAGTTCGTCTCCCACCGCTCAAGGAATGGACGCGTCGCCAAAGCGGCGGGGTCATTCCCCGCAGGTGGATTCGCAACTGGAAAACGGAGATCGCTTGCGGGGGAGGGGCGTGAACACACTGTAGGTGTCTCATTATCCTCTGAGGTAAGACTGACCGTAGCCCCCGCTTTGGCGCGGTCTCCGTTTCCGAAGACGCTGCGGATGCTGACGAGGCGCCGCGTGYCCGGTGTATGGAATCCTGAGCTGCCACTATCCCTCCATCGCCAGAGCATAAAAACTACCGCATTGCCGCTTAGTCAGTCCCCGCTTTGGCGCGGTCTCCAGGTCGAGGCCCATTGCTCGGTTGGAGGTACAGCCAGGTGTACGTTCGCCAAGCCTGAAGTTGTGCAGCAAGCTGTTGCACAATTGTGATCAGTGCACTGACATAGAAAGCGAGAGCGCCAAAACCGCCAGATTTCGCGCAAAAAATACGGCTACCCCTTACGGGCGCTGTCGTTCCCGCGCCCTCTGCGGAGCGTCATCGGTTTCCTGCAGCGAATTGAGAAAATCCCGCGCCAGCGCGACACACTCATCAAAGCTTCGGTCGAAGCTGATCCGCTGGATCCTGGCGAACTGCTCGCGCATGATCGGCGGGCCCACCTCGATTTGGCCCAGGAAGGCTGCTGCATGCCTGAGCAGAAACGGCGCGGCATGCGCGAGGGCTGTTGGTTCTTGCTCGACCACGACGGCAAGGTCGAAGAGATCCCGTGCGGTGGCGCGGTCGCCCCGATGGTAGAGCTTCTTGGCAACGATTTCGGCTGCAGTCTCCACTTTGACTGGCTGCCCCATGATCTCCCAGATCTCGAATGGCTCGTCGGTCAGGTTGGGCGAGGCGACGATGTCGACTTCGCCGGCGTCGAGGACCAGCTTCACGAAGTTCCCCTGCTCCACATAGTCGCTCGTGATGCCCTCTGCGGTCTCACTCAGGCGGGGCGTCACGAACCCTAGATATTGCGGGTCCGGCACAAAGAGGTCGATATCGCGTGAAAAGCGATGGCGGTACCGGAGCATCAGGACCGTCCCGCCCCCGAAGGTCCAGAACGGCTCGATACCCCCATGCTTCCTGACCTCCTCCATCAGCGTGAAGGCGTGAGGGAACAGGCTTTCCCAGATGTCACCCTGCAGCTCAATCTTCATGCCCACAGCCCTCCGCGTGTCGCCGTCAATGACTGCGCGAGCCGTCTGAGGTTCTTCCAAATGTCGGCCGGTTTCCGATGCTGCTTCGCCGCCACCTCGGCCACTACCTTGGTGACGAGTTGCAGTGGCGCCTCATCGAGGACCTGGGCTACTTGCGGCCGAAACTCCGCCGGCACCTCGCCAGTGGCCAGCGCCCATTCAAGCTGATCAGGCGTGAGCTCGCCGGTGTAACTGACGTTTGCGCCTTTCGCGGCCATCCATAGCGCGCGGGTCGGCGTGCCCCTGGCCTGGCGGTCGGCTTCGGGATCGTACACATCAAGCGCCAGGCCGAGGACGTCCATCAGCCGGCCCAGCGTTTCGAGCGTGGCGTTCACGGTTCCATGCTCGATGCCGTTTAGGGACTGGCGCGACAGTTTGGCCATATCCGCCAGTTGCTGCTGGGTCAGGCCGAGGGTGATCCGCTTGTGTTGAATCGTATTACCCAGGAATGCAGGGTTCATGGCGAGAATCTCCCATCTATGTGTCAAGTATAGACGACATAAACGGACAGATGTTCCTTCGGCAATGTGTGTGCTAGAGGGATGCCTCAGCACGGCCTGACCCTGGCCCACCTGCAGGCCGCGGACTGCAGATCAAGGAACTGGCTGCGCAGGAACGGTCAGGAAAGACGCAATCTGCGCACAACGACGGCTAAACCGTTAAGCACCGGAACGCAACGCCGACCGCACGTATGGGCTCGGGATGCTCAAAACTCGACATCCAGTTCATCGATTTCCTCAGGCTCCCGCTGCGCCGCCTCGATCCATTCCTGCATCTCCGGCAGCGCCATGATCGTGCGGCAATAGCTTTCCGATACCTCATCGAGCTTGACCTCGTAGGTGCGAAACCGCGTGACGACCGGTGCGTACATGGCATCGGCCATGGTGCGTGCGCCGAACAGATAGGGCCCATCGTAAGCCGAGAGGCATTCGCGCCAGATGGCGGTGATCCGATCGATATCGCTCTGGGCGCGCGACCAAACTTTGAAGCCGGGGTGGCGGGCACGCAAGTTCATCGGTAAGGCTGCGCGCATGGCGCTGAATCCCGAATGCATCTCGCCGCAAATCGCCCGACAGTGGGCACGAGCAATGCGGTCCTCAGGCAGAAGCGCAGCCTCTGGTCGCACTTCGTTCAGATACTCGGCAATGGCCAGGGTATCCCAGACTACTGCACCGTCGTGTTCCAGGCGCGGTACCAGCGTCGAGGGCGAAAGTAGCGAGAGTTCCGCGCGGCTGGCCGCGTCCGTCATCGGCACCAGGATCTCCTCGAATTCCAGCCCGCTGAATTTTGCCAGCAGCCAGCCGCGTAGCGACCAGGCGCCATAGTTCCTGCTGTTGATGGTCAGGGTTGTCCTTGACATGGCGAACTCTAAGAGATAAAGGAGTGACTTAGTGATATCGACGCAACGTCATACATATCGCTGCGTGGCTGTCGATGTGCATTTTGCGAGTCACCCCATGATTTACCAGGCGTACCAACTGCTGGCCGACCTGATGGCCCCATTGCAGGCCGCGACCGACGCCGCATCCTGCACGGCGTCGCCAATACCTGCGTCCGGGCCCCATTTCGCGCCGGAGTGGTGCGCGCTCCTCCAATGGAGCGCGCTTGTGCGCCTGCGCCACGAGCGGCCGCCTTTTGGCATCCACGCGGCCTGGGTCGACGGTGGCAGCGTCGCCGTGAGCGAAGAGGTGGTGCTCGCCACGCCGTTTTGCTCCCTTCTGCATTTTAGGAGGGACATTGCGCCCGGACAACCGCGCGTATTGCTGATCGCGCCCCTGGCGGGCCATTTCGCCAGCCTGCTGCGAGCGACGGCGGCCACGATGCTGGCTGACCACGATGTCTACCTGACCGACTGGCGTAATGCGCGCGACATCCCCTTATCCTGCGGGCCCTTCGGCTTTGACGACTTCGTCGCCCAGTTGATCGGTCTTCTCCGCTTTCTCGGTCCAGGCACGCACGTGGTGGCGGTCTGCCAGCCGACGGTGGCCACCCTGGCCGCCGTCGCGCTGATGGCCGAAGACGGCGATCCGGCGCTGCCGCGCAGCATGACGCTGATGGCCGGGCCGATCGATGCCCGCGTCAATCCGACCCGCATCAATGAACTGGCGGTGCGCACCCCACTCGCCTGGTTCGAGGCCAGCCTGATCGACACCGTGCCGGCCCGCTTCGCGGGGGCAAGGCGACGCGTCTACCCAGGCTTCGTGCAGGTGTGCGCCTTTCTCTCCATGAATCTGGATCGGCATATTGCTTCGCTGATCCATGCCTACCAATACAAGCTGGATGGTGAGACGGCCAAGGCCGAGGCGATTCGAGCCTTCTACACCGACTATTTTGCGACAATGGACCTGCCGGCCGAGTTCTACCTCGAGACCGTGAGTCGGGTGTTCCAGCAGCACGTCCTGCCGCGCGCCTGCTTGACGGTGGCGGGGCGGCGCGTGGACCTGCGTGCCATCCGGCGCACGGCACTGCTGACAATCGAGGGGGAAAACGATGACATCTGCGCGGTTGGGCAGACCGAGGCGGCGCAGGAGCTGTGCAGCGAGCTACGGTCTAATCTGAAATCCCACTATGTGCAGACCGGTGTTGGGCACTACGGCGTGTTCGCCGGCCGGCGCTGGGCGACGCAGGTCTATCCGCTCCTGCGCAAGATCATCCACGAAACGGAACAGCGTTGCGTGGAGGCCGCCCAGCCGGTGCCCGGCTGATGGCAACGCGCGGGCCCGCCCTCCCCGTCCCACATAAGGGGGAAGCACCAGCCCATGCATGCTTGTGCCGCGCCGCAATGCCGCTGCACAGGTCATGCGCAGCCTGGGTCTGCCCGGGGTCGGAAATATTGCGAATCCACTAGGTGCCCCGGGTGCGCCATCACCAGGCCGGCATGTTTTCCTGGCGACACATGGATCAGCTACTGCCGCTGGCTTGCATCGACGTCAGGCCTTGGCGGTGCGCGACGCCTGGTCAACGACCTGCTTTGCTGCCTTGGACGTCGTGTTGCTCGCTGTGCCGAGGATCTGTTCTGCACCTTCGCCCGCTTGCTTCGCGGTCTGGTACATCGACTCATACAATTTATTGGTGGCAGCGATCACCGAGGCCAGTGCGCCCACCGCGCCTTCCGAACCGGCTGGTGCGCTGCTGGCGAGATCATCGACCAACTCCTGCATGCGGCGATTGTACGCTTCGGACTGCGCCTCGGTCATCTTGGTGAACTCGGCCTGGGTAGCCGCCCCGATCTCGCGCAGGCGGCGGTTGTAAGACAGCACCTTCTCGCTGAGGGGTTTCATCATACCGGCCTGTAGCGCGAGCCACTCCTGTGGGTCTTTGGCGGACAACGCCATCTGCGAGTTCTCCTGCGCCTCAGTCAACGTCGACTTCATGACTTCCAGATTCAGCTCAACGAGTCTCTCGAAGCTTTCGAGGGCCTTGTTTGCCAGGCCGAACATCACGGCCACGTTTGCCTGTTGTGTGGCGGTGAATTGTTCGGGGGGAAACGCGTTCATCATGCACTCCTGAAATTGGCCGGACACCCCTCCTGCTGCCGGACGGCCATGCTTGTGTGATTGCCCGGCGTCGACATCAGCGTGAGCGCGGAACGTGCGATCCGGGACGTCCCTGACAAGAGGGGTATTGCCAGTTCATGTCGGACCCGATTCATTCAATATCGCCTCCCCCCTATTTGCAAGGCAAGGCACGCGCTTTTTTTAACGCTTTCGCGCCAGGTGTTGAGTATCGCCAACTCCACCACTGGGGCTGCGTGCGCGGTTGCAGGTGCCGTTCTTAACGGACAGGACGTACGCAATTTCAAGCGTTGGTACCCGCCTGACAGGCGAATCGAGGGATTTGCTTCGTATCCGTCAGCAGAACCCATGTTGACTTGGCAATACTGCTCCGTCAGGTCATTGGCGTTGTGGGGGGCATCGGAGGCTATGGCATCACGGCTGACGATCTGATGTCAGAACTGATAGCCGCGCTCCCGCCAGTACTGCCAATCGGCAATGGCCTGCTGCGTCAGCTCGTCGCTCGCCAGTGGCACGAGTTGCGCTAGTGGTACAGCAAGCTTGCGCTTGTTCCATCGTATCCACACGAAGGCTTCAGTCTCGCACACGTCCTCCGGCGCCATTGCGATCACCTGAACCCGGTCGCCGGGGCTGAGCGGTGAGGTTGGCGACCTCTTGCGAACCTCAGCTTCAAACGGAACGGTGAGTTGCTCGTCGAGGTAGTAGTACCATGCCATAGACCGCTCCTCTGAGTTGTAAGCGTCGACGACCACCTCCATCTCGATTCGCTGTTCGCGGTCCGGCTCGATCTTGCGTTTAGACATGTTTGTCGTACTGATGTCGATGGAAGACTGGAAGCTCAGAGGTCGACGACCTTGCGCAGAAGTGCAAACGAGACACGCCAGTGGCCCTCATCGGGATTGCACTGCACAGAAGCAGTCTTCTGGTTGATGCGTACGATGGTGCCGATGCGCTCGTGCAAGTGCTGGTCCGTGAAGGCCACCGTGTCACCGGCCACGAAGTCAGCACGTTGCGCACGGGGCGGTGGCGGTGGATCGTGCGGTGATGGTTGGGCCGCAGCGTTGGCGTCGGCGATGACCGCGGCATAGGGCAAGGCCCAGCGCCGGCGCGTAGCGGTGTCCTCGATCACGGCCTGGGTCTGCCGCAACTCAAGGATACGGCCCTGCCGCAGCGGCTGGATGAGATCGTCGGCCACGTAACTGACGGTCATGCCGATATGCAGGTGCCGGCGGCTCTCCAGGATCCGCTTCGGATCGTCGAGCATCCGACCGATGGTCAGATACAAGCGGTACAGGTCGGCGCTCGGGGCGAGGCGCAATGCGTCAAGAATGTCCATGACGCACAGTTTACCGGTTAGCGTGGCAGCGGTAGCAGTTCGTGGACCCGGCTGATGGGGTGGGCTGGCAGGCGCTCCAGGGTATCCTTGAGCCAGCCATAGGGCTCGATACCATTCAGGCGACAGGTACCCAGCAGCGAGTACATCGTCGCGGCGGCACGCCCGCCACGCGGCGAGCCCACGAACATAAAATTCGCTCTGCCAACGGCAATTGGGCGGATGGCGCGCTCGAGGCGATTGTTGTCCGGCTCCAGGATACCGCTTTCGGTGTAGCGCACGAGGGCCTGCCAATGTCGCAGTGCATAGCCGAAGGCCTGCTCCAACGGCTGCCTGGCCAGCAGACCATGGGGTAGCTTTGATTTCGGTGCAATATGCGACGGTTCGCAAGCCCAGCAGCGACGCGGGTGCTCATCCCTAAGTTATTGATTTTTTGAGGTTTGCTGTTCGCTTCTGCTTGGCGTATCTTGTTTGGCCCAATGCACGGGAGGCGCACGAGATGCAAGGCTGGCAGAGCACCTTTTTGGGCGCGCGCGAGGTGCCGCGTGAACTCAGCAGTTTCGAGTTGCAGACGTTCTTCACATACAGCCACGCCGAGCATGAATTGATCGGGCGACGGCGCGGCCCAACGATGAAGCTGGGCCTGGCGCTGCACATTGGTTTTTTGCGCATGAGCGGCTGCCTATTGGATGCGTTCAGTATCCTGCCACCAGTACTGCTGCGCCACCTCGGCACCGAACTCGGCATCAATACGCCGGATCTGGCCTCCTTGCGGGCGCTCTACGCGCGTGGGCGAACGCTCTCCGACCATCAACTGCTGGCCTGCCAGACGCTCGGGTTTCGTTGGATAACGGTACATCAGCGTCGAGCCCTGGTGCGGGCGCTGCGTGACGAAGTGCTGCATTGCGCCGATCGGGACCGACTGCTGTCATATGCGCACCAGTGGCTGTATCAGCATCGACTGATCATCGTGCATGAGCGCGCCATCCGAAGCCTTGTCGCAGCGGCACTGACCGAGCTTGAGGCCGGTGCCTGCGCCTCGATCCATTCGGCGGTACCTCCCGCGACATGGCGACGATGGCTAGCCGCAATGGAGCAAGCGCGACCGGATGGTCAGCACGTCCAGAACTGGTTGTGGGCGGTCCCGGCGAAGCACTCGACGCGACAGTTCGCCGAAGTGCTCGAACGTATCGAGTGGCTAGTCGAGATTGGCGTCGACCGCCATCGTTTCGGTCTCAACGATGTTTTGGTGCGCCGTTTTGCACGTCGCTTGGCGGCGCGGTCCCCATCGCTCAGCGCACGAATTAAGGAGCCGGCACGCACCGTCGAGTTGGGCTGCTTCCTGCGATATTGCCTGCTCACTGCCACTGACCAACTGATCCTCATGTTTCAGCGCCGGGTGGCAGATCTATGGCGGCAGAGCGCGGAGGGTGTGAAGGCTCCCATTGACTGGGCCGCACAGTACCGGCAACTGCTCGACGAGGTGGCCAGCTTGAGTAGCGATGGGAGTATTCCAGATGCCGAGCTGCGCTCGCATCTGGCCCAGTTGGTGGCCGACAAGCGCACTCAGCGCACACCGAGCCGGTCGTCTGCGATCAGGCAGCGGCTGATCGATGCCATCAGGCCCGTACGCGCGTTACTGGTCGTCGTCGCCAAGCTGCCCTGGCAAGCCACCGGCGAACCCCCGGTAATTGACGCTCTGGGCAAGCTGCGCCACCTGTATGCGAAGGCCGTTCGAAGCTTACCCGATGACGTGACCGCCCCTTGCCTAGGGCCAGCCTGGCTCGATGCGATCAGCGGTGCCGATCGTGAGCGCGCCTTCCGGGCGCTTGAGGTCGCCACCCTGTTCGCCCTGCGCCGTGCCGTGCGCAACGGGTCGGTCTGGATCGAGCATTCGTTGAGCTTCCGAGGTCGCGAGAGTTTGTTCCTGCCAGCGGAGCGTTGGCAGGCTGAAGCTCGGCGCCACTATACGCGGCTGTCGCTGCCAGCCCAAGCTGCCGATTTTCTCGGACCGTTGCTTGAGCGCGTGCGCACAGGCATTGCCGCGGTCGCGGTAGCGACGCGCGCTGGCACGCTACGCGTCGATGACGAGTTGCACCTGGCACCGCTAGCGGCACAGGAAGAGGATCCCGAGGTCTCAAGGCTGCGGAGCCGCCTTGACCACCACATCGGCGATGTTCAGTTGCCGGAGGTCATCTTGGCAGTGGACGCCCAGACGCGCTTCAGCTGGATCATGCTCGGCCGCGAGCCCCGGTCTGCGCAGGAACTGTTGATGGTCTACGCTGGCATCCTCGCGCATGGCACGAGTCTGACGGCGGCCGAGTGTGCCAGGATGATTCCACAATTGTCAGCCACGAGCATACGTCACGTCATGCGCTGGGCGGGCGATGAGCGGCGACTGGTTCAGGCCTGTAAGGTGTAATAGCCTAGACTAAATCTGACAGTGGTTGGTTATCCATGCCGCCGCACATCGGTGCGAAGGGCGTAGCCCAGAGTGCCAGTGTGCGGCGGAATCCACAAGGAGTCCGCC
>NZ_JBFTNE010000102.1:0-24560 GCF_056397325.1 Cupriavidus sp. 05N39 | reverse complement strand
ATCAGGGGCGATGGTGTTACGGCAAAACGCCCATGCGCACCTTCCTCGACTCGCTGGAACTCGCCAAGGAGAAACTGATCCCGCATTGAGTCGCGCTTCTCGATTCAACAGCCCGACTATCTGTCAGATCGAGTCCCAGCTAATACAAGTCATCTTGGTCTATTGGGGCCTGATGGCCATCGTGCTTGGTGTGATACTGCACCAAACTCGGAGAAGGGCAAGCACTCTGCGCAGTCCGCCAGCAGCGGCGCCGCGGTACATGCGGCACATCAATCTGGACTTGGTGCGGCGCTAAGGATGCAGCCGATCCACGATACCGCCTATCCCGCGCTCCCGGCTGAGCTTACCGCCGCCGAACTGGAGGCTGCGTTCACGCCAACACCGACCGAGATCCGCTTCGCGCGCAGCCAGTCTCGCCGGGCCTCAACTTCTGTTCTGATTCTCGTGCAGCTCAAACTGCTGCAGCGCCTTGGCTACTTCCCCATGCTGGCTGATGTGCCACCTATCGTGATCGATCACGTGCGCACCGCACTGCGAGCCCCCGCCCTGTCCCGCGCAACAGTCAAACGCTACGATGCCTCTGGCACACGCTCCCGGCATCAGAAGATACTACGCGGGTACCTCCACATTCGGCCGGCCGAGGCCAACACGCTGAAATGGCTGGAGGCGCTCGCAACCGATGCGGCGCACACCAAGGTCGAATTGCCCGACATCGTCAACGTGCTGATCGAAGAGTTGATCCGGGTACGGTGCGAACTGCCGCCACTTGCCAGCCTGCACCGAATGGCGACTCAGGCCCGCAGCCGGTGCAATGACGCCATCTATCGCGCCAATCCACTAACTCCGGCTCAAAACCCACCAACTGCGAGCCGTGAAAATCGATCATGAAGTGCTGCATGCACATCGGCGTTCACCCTGCTGTGGTCGATGCCAGGCGGCATCCTGACGGGACTAAGTGCGGCCGCGGGCATCGCGTCATCAGTACCGTGGGCGGCACAGTGCCGGCGTCGTGGCACCCGCTGCCGTCGGCGCAATCAAGGCCGCGGCGGCCGGTTTCACGCTGAGTCTCTATCTGCTTGGTTCGGCGCTGATGCTTGCGACCGTCATCCTGATCACCTGTTTCCGGCCACGCAGTGCCCATACGATGGAGCCAAGCCTTGCCGAAACGCACCGACAGGGCCAGGTCAGGTGCTGCCCGGCACAGGCGGGGGCGCACAGGATTCGCGCATGACAACATGTGTGGCCAGCCTGATCTCCTGCCCCGCCGAGGGCTGGGCGCCGGCCTCGCCCGACACTCCGCCAATCGTCTGCAGCAACATTTCGGCCGCTGCCGTACCCACCGTCTCCAGGTCCCAACTCAGCGCGGTAATGGCAGGCGAATACAGTTGCGGAAGATCGCCATCGCCTACGCAGATCAGGCTGACATCCTGCGGTACACGATATCCGGTCTGCTTCATCGCCTGCAGCACGCCTGACAGTATGCGCGTGCCAAGACAGATGAATGCGGTTGGACGAGACTTTGCCGACAGCATCGCCAAGGCGTCGCTGAAAGACAGGTCCATGGCCGAGCGGCTCGACCTCACCAGCGTGTCATCCACGGCGAGCCCGCGTTCCTCCAGTGCAGCACGGTATCCGTTGATACGCTCGCGGCCGGGCCGAAGCGCGCTATCCGACGTCATCAGGGCAATGCGCGCATGGCCGAGGTCAAGCAGATATCGCGTGACGTCGAGCGCGCCGCGAAAGTGATCGACATGAACGCCGGTGCCACCCACCCCAAAATCGCGGTCCATGGCCACGACGGGAAGATCCCGGCCGATCTGGTCGAGGTAGTCGGGCCGCTCGGCTTCGCATGGGCCCAGGATCAACCCGTCGACGCGGCGACGCCGAAACAAATCGACCATCAGGTCTTCCTGCGCCCTGCTGTTATGCGTATTGCCGACTACCATCGCGTAGCCTTCGCGCTGCAGCCGGGTCTCCACCGCGGTGATGATTCGGGCGTAGAGCGGGTTAGCCAAGTCGGATACGAGCAGCCCGACCACGCCCGAGGTGCCTGTGCGCATGCTTTGCGCGATCGGGTCGGGCGCATAGGCCAGCGCCTTGGCGGCGCGCTCCACCGCCTGGACCGCTGCCTCGCTCACCGGCCCGCTACGGTTTAGTGCACGCGATGCAGTGCCCACCGACACACCGGCCGCGCGTGCGACGTCACGGATAGTGACGCGGGCTGGCCTCACGGAGGGATTGGTACGCATCGTGTTACTCATGGCTGATGTTGGCTGGTTTGACGAAAGCCGCAGCGTGGAATGCGGGACCTATGGCCCGCAATTATCGCCCAACTGTGTCGCCCCACTAGTAAACAGCGCGCCCGCCACTGATGTCGAAGACCGCACCAGTACTGAAGCTGCAACGCGCCGAACACAGCCACGCGGCCATCTCCGCAACCTCCTCGACCCTGACAAAACGCTTCATCGGCACGCGCTCGAGCAGCCGCGCCTGCAATTGTGCGCGTTGACTCTCTTCGTGGATGCCAAAGATATCGGTGTCCGCCGCACTGGGCGTGATGCAATTCACCAGCACGCCCGTCGACGCCAACTCCTTGCCAAGGCTCTTCGTCATCGAGATCAGTGCTGCTTTCGAGGCCGCATAAGCGCCCGCAAACGGGTTGCCCTCCTTGCCGGCGATCGATGCAACGTTGACCACGCGGCCGCAGCCGTTCGCCGACATGGCCGGCACGATCGCCTGCGCGCAATGGAGGGCGCCGAAGACGTTGACGTCGAACACGCGCTTCCACTCGTCGGGCGAAGCTTCGACGGTCGGACCGCTACTGCCAAGGATCGCGGCATTGTTTACCAGCGCCGTCGGTGAGCCGAGCGCGGCAACGGATTGCGCCAGGGCGCGATTGACCTGTTCGCGATCGGTGATGTCGACTGCCACTGCGAGCACGTTCGCTCCTTGCCTGCGCAAGGCGCCGGCCACCGCGTCCAGCGTCGCCTCATCCCGGTCCCAAAGTGCAACCGCGTAGCCGTCCGAAGCCAGGCGCTCGCAGATCGCAAGGCCGATGCCGCGTGCAGCACCCGTTACCACGGCAATCCGCCGATCCGGCTCTTGTCCCACAGCTGTGCTCATCGCGTCCCCCCGATGCGTCGGATCGGCTCAGAGCCATCCCAGCATTGCGCAGCTTCGGCAATCGTCGCGAAGTACTCTCCCTTTCCGCCTGACATCTCTGATATTTCAACGATGTTGCCCGGCAGGTCAGGATGCACGAAATAGGCAAAGCGGCCACGCGTGCCCATGCGGCCCCCATGCCCCTCCACATATCCGCGTGCCTGCAACTGCTGCGCAAAGCGATCGAACGCGTCGCCGGTCCAATAGGCGATGTGCTGGACGCCCTCCGCGCCGTGCTTCAGCGAATCGAGGTACAGAGATGGCACGTCATTTCGCTGCTCTATCAGCTCGATCTGCACGCCGCCCGAGTTGGCGAGGGCGATCGACAGATCCGGCAATGCCGACGCCTGTCCGTAATAGCGAAACTCAGTGGTGCCAATCGCTTCCTTATAGAACCACGGACCGACGCCAAGCACCTCGCTCCAGTGCTGCATCGCCTTTTCGATGTCGCGTACCACGTAGCCGATCTGGCGTACGCCTCCGAACAGCAAACTCATTCTGCCTCCTTTGTTGCAAAATAGAAACGTTTCCACAAAGTCGAGTGTAACGTCACTCGGCTCAGTTCCTTCATAGCGTTAACCATGATTGATCGCATATCGCCGCTCCATAATACTTATTTGGAAACGTTTCCACAAACAGTGGAACGCGAGGATCGTCACGACGCCCGACCTCCAGAACGGGTGCCCCCAATGGAGACTTACATGAAGAAAATTCTTGCCGCCCTGCTCGCTGTCGCAGCAGGGGCCGCCACGGCTGCCGATACCGGCAACTATCCGGATCGGCCCATCCGGATGCTGTTGCCCTTCTCCGCAGGTGGCGGCGGCGACATCCTCGGCCGCTTCCTCGCGGAGCGCTTTGCCGCGCAGCTCAAGCAACCCGTGGTCGTCGAAAACAAGCCCGGCGCCGCGGGCACCATCGGCACCCACGCCGTGGCCACCGCCGCGCCCGATGGCTACACGATCATGATTGGCGGCATGTCCACCCACCCACTGGCACCGGCCACCTACGCCAAACTGCCCTACGATCCCGTGCGCGACTTTCAAAGCCTTGGCACGATCGGCAGTTCGTCGATCGTCATGGTGGCGGCAAACCAGTATCCGGCCAACAACCTCAAGGACCTGATTGCCATGGCGCGCAAGCAAACCGCGCCGATCCAGTACGCGAGCTGGGGCACGGGGTCCACCGGACACTTTTGCGGCGAAGTCCTGAGCCAGAAGGCCGGCATTCCACTCCAGCACGTGCCTTACAAGGGTACCTCCCAGATAATTACCGACCTGCTCGGCAACCACATCTCCGTGGCCTTCGTCGACATGGTGACCGCTACGCCTTTCGTCAAGGAAGGCAAGATCAAGGCGCTGGCCGTCTGCACCAAACGCTCGCCCAGCCTGCCGCAAGTGGCCAGCTACAAGGAGCAAGGCGTCGACTTCGACCGGGAGCTGAACTGGGCCATGTATGTGCCCGCCAAGACCCCGAAGCCGATCGTGAACAAACTGTCTTCGGTACTGGAGAACACGCTGAAGCAGCCGGAAGTCGTCAACAAGCTGCTTTCGCTCGGCATCACGGCCAAATACGTAACCGGCGCCGAGCAGCAGGCGACAAATGCCCGCGACATTCCGATGTGGAAATCCATTGCGAAACAGGCGCACATCACGCTCGACTGACGCGCGTCAACGCACGCGCTCCATCCCATATCCCATTTTTTAGCAAATCACCACAGGAGTTCCTTTATGTCGTCCACGCTCAACGAAGCACGCATCCAGACCGTGCGAAATCACATGGCCCTGGAATGCACCCACGATTGGGATGCCGTCATCAACACGTTCGAGCACCCGCGTTACGAGATGCACGGCAGCGGCGCCACATTCGACGGCGAAGCAGAGGTGCGCGGCTATTTTGATTCATCTCGGATCCCTTTTCCGGATCTGAAGAACGAAATCATCGCCATTGCGGCCGCGGACGATACGGTACTGGTTGAGTTCTGGCTCCAGGGGACCCATTTGGGGCCGCTCGCCGTCAATGGAAAGGTGTTCGAGCCGACCGGTGGCACGTTCCGTGTGCGCATAGCCGCGACGTTCGAGTTCGCGCCCGGCTCCGACAAGATCATTTGCGAGCGCCCCTATTCTGCCCCTGACGCAAAACTGCGGGCTCTGGGTCTTCTGTAATGGAGATACCCATGCGGAATGTCGAACTTTCAACGCTGCGCGGTAGCGGCCGACTGACTGGCAACGTGGCCATCGTGGTAGGTGCGGGTTCCAGCGGAGCGGACGTGAGCAACGGCTCTGCCGCAGCACGTCTGTACGCCCGCGAAGGGGCACGGGTGCTCTGCGTCGATCGCGATATGCAGGCAGCCCGGCGGACTGTCGACGAGATTCGAGAATGCAGCGGCGAAGCGCTGCCGTTCGAGGCGGACGTCTGCAGCAAGAGCGAGCTCGCGGCAATGGCTCGCTATTGCGATGAGCAGTATGGCAGCGTCAATGTCCTGCACAACAATGTCGGCATCGAGATCGTGTCCGAACTCGAGGACATTCGCGAGGAGGACTGGGACCGCGTCTTCGCAGTGAATCTCAAGGGCGTCATGCTGGCGTGCCAACAGGTCATCCCGCGCATGGTGCGCCAGGGCGGTGGGTCGATCATCAATATCTCGTCGATCGCCAGCCGCAAATGGAGCCCGATGCCGTTCCTTGCCTACAACACGTCCAAAGCGGGCCTGAACCACATGACACGCGTGCTGGCACGACGCTACGCCGAGCACCACGTGCGAACGAACGTGATCGTGCCTGGACTGATCGACACGCCGCACGCGGCGCACCTCACCGTCGGCGACGACGCCGCAGTGCAGGCCGCAAGAGCCGCGCGGAATCGACGCTGCCCGATGGGTCACCAAGGCACCGCGTGGGATGTTGCGTACGCCGCGCTGTTCCTGGCCAGCGATGAATCCCGCTACGTGACTGGCACCGAAATCGTGGTCGACGGCGGACTGGGTCTCTAGCCCGGTTCGGTTCGACCCAACAAAGAACGCACCAACCTCAGCGACAAGCAGCTTTCGCCATAGCTGCAGTCCGATGGCCCCTGGAGATCCAACGTGGCATTGCCCAGCGCTTTTACCCATCAAGACCGCCTTCTGACGGTCAATATCAACGAATCTGCCGAATTCCCCGGCTCCGAGTCGGGTTCGACCATCATTCCGCTCTTTCTCGACCGCGAGAACGGTGTCTGGGTGCTATACGGCAAGTTCGAACCCGGCACCACGCTGCCGCCCCACTTCCACACCGGCACGGTCCACTTCTTCACGACGAAGGGAGAATGGAACTACGTCGAGTATCCCGGCGATCCGCAAACCGCTGGCAGCTATCTCTACGAACCGGGGGGGTCCATCCACACGTTCTCGGTGCCGGCGGACGCCACCGAAGCTGCTGAAGGATTCATGGTCGTCTACGGCGCGAACGTGATCTTCCAGGACGGCGAATACCAGAGCGTGCGCGATGCCGGCGCGATCGAGGATGGCATTCTCAAGACCGCCGAGGCGCTCGGCCTGCCGCGGCCGCGCTATATCCGGCCGCAGGGCGGCGCGGCGTTCTCGCGCGACTGACAGCCCGGCGCAATGCCAGTCACCACCAGGCTCACACGCGCGAAAACGCATGCTTGGGCAATAAAAGACAGATGACAGGAGGAGACACCATGGATCAACAGAGGCGATTGTTTGTGCAGGGTTCTGCCGCTGCCGCATTATCGGGTTGGCTATGCCTTGCGAACGCCGCCAGCCCCTGGCGCGCCGGCAAGCCCATCCAGTTGATCGTGCCAGGACAAGCTGGCGGAATGTCCGACATCCTGGCGCGCGTTTTTAGCGCGACGGCCGGCAATGAGCTTGGCGAACGAATCATCGTAGACAACCGCCCCGGGGCTTCCGGCGTCATCGGGTCGTACCTGCTGTCGAACGCCTCGCCCGATGGGCAGACCTTGCTGACGGCCAGCAGCGATACCCACACGATTTATCCGAATTTTTTCAATAATCCGAAGTTCGTGCCGGAGCGGCACGTGCCTATTGCAACGCTCGCTTTCGTGCCGTTTGCGCTGGCCGTTAGCCGGAACGTCCCCGTCGGGAATCTACGCGAGTTCGTCGCGCTGGCCAGGAGGAAGACGCTCAGCTATTCAACGTGGGGCATCGGGACCGCCGGGCATGCAGCAATGCTGGCGTTCATGAGGGCTGCCGGCATATCCGACATGCTTCACGTGCCGTTCACCGGGAGCGCTCCGGCAATCCAGGCGCTAATGGCCGGACAAGTGGATGCGATGATGGGGGCGATTCCGCTGATCTCCACGAACCGGGCCCAGCTCAAGCCTCTGGGTGTGATGTCGGATCAGCCGTCGGCTGCGCTGACCGGCGTCCCTACGCTGGCGCAGGCGGGGCTCGGCGGCGAAGGGGACGGCAAGGGATTCTGGGTCGGCCTGATGGCACCGCCCAACACCCCCCCGAACATCGTGGAGGCGATCTCGCGCGAGACAGCAAAGGTCATGATGCAGCACGACGTGAAGAACAAGCTGGCGGGCATGGGTGCCCAATCCGAATCGCTAGGGCCGGCCGACTTCAGCAAGCTGATCGCTTCGGAATCAGAGCGCTGGGCGAAGATTGCCCGTGAATCAGGCGTCGTGCGACAGAACGTCTAGCAATGCCGAAATCGCGGACGGCCTGATTCGCGTATCAATCGTAGAGGGAGGGCTAATGAAGCAGCTTCGCCTTGGTGAAATAACCATCGATCGGGTAGTGGAGATGGAGCAGTTCTGGGCTGATGCATCCTGGCTCTATCCGGATATCAGCGAGGATATTGTCGCCAGACACAAGAGTGTTCTCGGGCCAAAGCTGGTTCATCCCGAGACGTCCCAACTCTGCATCAGCTTCCATAGTTACCTGATACGCTCGAAAGGGAAGAACATCCTTGTGGATACCTGTAACGGCAACCACAAGGACCGGCCTCGGGCGCCATGGCAGCACATGCTTAGATCCCGCGAGTACCTGGCGAATCTCGCGGCAGTCGGCTTGCGCCCCGAAGACATCGATCTGGTGCTATGCAGCCATCTGCACACTGACCACGTCGGCTGGAATACGCAACTCGTGAGCGGCAAATGGGTCCCGACCTTCCCAAACGCCAGATATCTGTTCTCCAGGCAGGAATTTGATCATTTCATGGCGTTGCATACAAGCAAGCCGGCGTTGCCCGTCAGCCAGGGATCATTCGCCGATAGCGTCCTGCCGATTGTCGAATCCGGTATGGCCGATCTTCTCGACATGAATCATTTCGTCGACGGAGATCTCAGCCATGGCATATGGATTGAAGACGCAAGTGGTCACACGCCTGGGCATGTCTCAATTCATGTCAAAGGCGGGGACTGTGAGGCAATCATGACCGGAGACGTGTTTCACCACCCTATTGTCTTCAACGAACCGAGCCTGGTGAATACAGGGGACTGGCGCCCGGACCTGGCGATGCGCACTCGCCAACGGCTTATGGCACGTTGTGCCGATTCGCCGGTGACGCTTTTGTCGATGCATTTTCCCGCACCAACTGCCGGAAAGCTTATTTCGAGCGCCGCAGGGTTTCAATTCGAATTTTTCCACGAATGATGCGAGACCTCACGCTTACATCCAAGAAGCAGACGTGTCCGTTGCAATCAGGCTACCTCACCAGCCGGGCCGAGGTGCTGGCCAGCGCCTCGGCCCGAAATGCCTGCTCCATGGCCTGCGCATCCGCTCGAGGTTCTGTATCCGCAGGGCGACGTGAAGCGCGCAGGACTGGGTCCGGGATGTCGGGCGAACGAATGCTCGCCACCATCTCCACCTGTTGCCGGGCATCGGTGGCCTGCCAACGCGCTCAGGGACTGAGCAAATTCCCCGCGCGGAAAGCGCGGGCACCAGACACGCGGCCGATCTGGTCGCCTGGTTTCACGTAGCGCACTTCGCGCCTCATGTAGAAGACGCCATTGGTATGGCTGACGGTGGTCGTGCGAATCCCGTCAACGGGATTCACGACGTCGAATATCGGCTGTCCCGCCGTCACTTCCGCGCCCACTTGTGCGAGATAAACCAGCAACCCGGCCAGGTGCACCTACGGCGGTTTCGCAACTCCGGCGCCGATATAAGGCCATCGCTACGGCACTGGTCGGCTGTTGCCTAGAGAAACTACCTGGAGATCTTCTACCGTCTGCTCGAAATGAAGGCCCGCTGCAACCTATCCGGCCACCATGGGAAGTCAAATGGCATCTGTTGGATACCAACATGGTATCAGTTAGGTACCATATGGCCCGGCCCCCTGTGACCCGAAGATTAACCGGCTTGCCACGATCAATCATTGGGGGACGGCCGCATTTTGACGCTGTGGCATGGCCCTCATTCAGGAAGACTTGCCTCCGGACCTCTTTGTATCAGTGCCCATCGTCGGTGCTGTTGGTCTCTACGTACCCAATAGAATAATTTCATGATCATGAAATTAACAATCGCCCATGGGTTGCCCCTTGACGTTCGCGGTAGCGGTCCCTTCCTTTCGCCAACCTCACCTGCTCATGCCGGAGCTTATGCGGAAGATAGTGGTGCACTCTCGGACGGGGCCGTCGGGAGGCCGTTCATTACCGATTTCACCGACCACTCCTCACGCCCACTTCTTCCCTAGTGCCTCCAGACCAGCCTTTTGCAGGTCCTCCTGGCTCATCACAATGCGGAACTTGCAGTTGGCCTGGAAGTTGAGGAAGAAGGGCTCAGCAAAAGCGGGAACGTCAGATGGATTTTCGACGTTGATCAGGAATACCCCGCAGCGCATTCCGTCTTGCTCGGTAAAATACGCTGCCTCCGGCTTGATCGTTTCCAGGATACGCTCAATGACCTCGCCCACCTTCCCGCCCCTGACGAGAACGTTGAAGGGCTCATGAGGAAATTCGACTGTGAGTAGCATCTTCATGATCCACCTTCTCCTTACGTAGTCGCTGCCCGGCAGCCAGACTTTTGCCTCAGGCGCTCCTGCCGCTTAACGTTGTCGCTGGCGGTGGGTGGGCAAACCGAAGCTGCCGCTCGCCGGCGCGCCGATACTACAAGATAGCACCGGCCACTGAAAAAGCTAGTTGGCGGCCCGTCCAAGCGCGCCGCGGACATTCTTGAACGGTTGAGCACGCGATCCTCCTTGGCGGTGGCACAGCAGGAGCGACTGCCTTGCTAGGCCGAGTGGCGTTCGGCGCGGCTTCGGCTGCTAGCCAACTCAGGCTTGATGGGGCGCTTGCATTCGGAACCGGATCGCCGACTGGGTCAAGCTCGAGGCTTGGCCGGGATTCGGGGTGAGACGCTCATAGCATCTTCGCCGAAGGCGCAGGTTCGAAGATGAAATTCGCGGCGGCGTAGCTGGCGTTGCGGTCCCAGACTTCCTTGCCGTCGCCGAAGAAAGTGCACCAGCGGCCATCACTGACACAACGCGCCCGCGGAAACACTTCCTCGTGGCCCTTCACAATGGCCAGCGTGTGGCTGGTCGGCCACCACCACCACCACCGCAGTCGGCGCCTGGTCGCGCTGTGCCTCCGCCTCGCTCGCCTGCAGCACCACCTCCGTACGCAAAGCGGCCAGCTCACCGGCGGCGGCCTGCCTGCCAGATAGACTGCACGGCATTGGCGGAGATCGACTTGTGCGCGCCCGGTAGTGCAGCGCGATGGTCACGCGCATCTTGTCGCACAGGTCCTCTCAGAACTGTGCCAGGACCTCGGTTGGCGTGCCCATGCGGGCCATAGAGCTTGTTGGCGGTGGGGGTGATGCCGTACCTAAAAAAAGCAAGGCACAGACCTCGCGGGTCTCGGGGAACTGCGCACGGACGGCGGCCACGTCTGCAGAGAGATGCGGTTGGGAGAATCAGGAGCCGAGAGCTGTGAGGGCCTCTCAGACTGCGGCATGGCCGCAGCGTCGCGCTGTCGCCTGACCGCGCTAGCCGTTCGATGTCCAATCGTCGTCGGCGCGTTCTCCAAAGCGGAAGATAATGCCTTCCGTTCATCCTGCCTGGCCTGTATGTGCCGGCGACGCGCTCATCGTGGCAAGCAGCCTGACAAATACGAGCGCGGCCATGTTGGTGCTGGCATGCGGGCGTGCACAGTGCAACACGGCATCGATAGTGCCGCCTCGCCTGGACTTTGCCGGTTGCAACGGCCGGTATGTCACGCGTGCCGAGCGCATTTCCGCCGCCGAAGCGGGCACCAGCGCGGCGCCTAGCCCGGCCTCGACCAGAGCGAGTATCGTCGGGAGTACACTCTCCTGCTCGATGCGCGGCTGCACGCCGGCCGCATGATAGATCTTCTGGCTCAAGTCGCGAAAATAGGTTGAGCCGACGGCGCTGAATCCAACCATCGGAAGGCGATCAAGCGCCGCTGGCGCCACCGCAGTGTCAGCGGCGAGCGGATGCCCGAGCGGCAACGCCAGCAACATCGGCTCACGATCGGCTTCGAACGCATCGAAATCCGTTTCCACCGGCAGTGTGGACAGGCGAAGCAGCGCCACGTCGAGTTTGCCGGAGCGCAAGGCATCCCACTGCTCGGCTGACGTTGCCTCCGTGAAATCGAATGCCACGGCAGGATAAGCACTGCGGTAAGCAGACAGTATGCGTGGCAAGAGGCGGTACGCCGCGCTACTTGTAAATCCCAGCGAGATCCGTCCCGTCTCGCCGTGCGCTGCCCTGAGCACTGCCTGCTCGGCGGCGTCCGCATCGGCCAGCAATTGCCTTGCTCGGTCGAATAGCACCCTGCCCGCCTCCGTCAACTGGACCGACCGCGTCGTTCGCGCAAACAGGTCCGCACCAACGTTTGCTTCCAGTTGCCGGATTTGCTGGCTCAAAGGCGGTTGTGCCATATGGAGCCGCGCCGCGGCACGTCCGAAATGCAGCTCTTCGGCCACCACAACAAAGAGGCGCAGTGCGTGCAACGAGAGAGCCATTGATACATAAAAGTGAATGAATGCCTTGGAATATTATATTGGATCTATCGAATAGACCAGCATAAGATTGCCTTCGATGTCCCCCGCTATTCTTGCCCAGAGGAACTCCAACATGAATCTCAAAGCCCTGTTCCGTACCCTGGCGGGAAGTATCGCCGCAGTGTGCTTCAGCGCCCTCCTGCCTTTCCCCGCCGTGGCACAACATTCGCAATACCCAGTCAAGCCGATCCATATGGTTGTACCGTTCGGCGCTGGTAGYGTGACCGACACCCTGGCGCGCATCATTGCGACCAGGCTCAGTGAGGCCTGGGGCCAGCCTGTCGTGGTTGACAACCGGGCGGGCGCCGACGGCAACATCGGCACAGGCTATGTTGCCGCTGCGGAGCGCGACGGCTACACGCTGCTCTTTGGCGCGGCCAGCACCAACGCGATTAACGCCAGCCTCCACACCAACCTCAAGTTCGACCCCCAACGCGACTTTGTGCCGGTAGTCAATGTAGCTAGCGTGCCCAATGTGCTTGTGGTTCCCCCTAGCGTTCCCGCGCGCTCAGTCAAGGAACTCCTGGCACTGCTGCACAAACAGCAATACAGCTATGCATCGGGAGGCGCCGGTGGCAGCCAGCACCTGTCGGCCGAATTGTTCAAGTCCATGTCGAAGACCGATATCCTTCACGTGCCTTACAAGGGCGGTGCCCCTGCGCTGACCGATCTGCTCGCCGGGCGCGTGCAAATGATGTTCTGCAACCTCCCGCTATGCCTGCCGCATATCCGCTCCGGCAAGCTCATTGCCCTCGGCGTGACCTCGGCGCGGAAATCGCCTCTGCTGCCCGACGTTCCCACGATTTCCGAGTCGGGCCTGCCCGGCTACGTAGTGGAAGGCTGGTTCGGCATGTTTGCGCCAGCCGGTGTGCCCAAACAAGTGGTCAGCCGCATCAATGCGGAAGTTGTCCGCATCCTGAAAGATCCCAAGACACGCGAGCAACTGCTGGCCCAGGGCGCGGAGCCCGTCGGCGATACGCCCGAAGCCTTTGCCGTCTTTGTCGGCAAGGAACATGATCGCTGGGCGGCTGTCATCCGCAATGCCGGCATCACTGTAAACTAAGACCATCCAGCTCATGCGCACCCCCAATCGTCTCACCGCCCTTGAGGCGGCCGCCCGGATCGAGCGAGGCAACCTTACCGCCGAAATACTGACGCGAGCCTGTCTCGATCGCATACAAGAGCGCGACGGCGCGGTGCACGCCTTCGTGGCGGTCGATGCCGATCTGGCTCTCTCCCAGGCGCGTGCGGCGGATCGTCGCCCCGGTGGCCTGCTGCGCGGCATTCCTGTCGCCGTCAAGGACATCATCGATACCGTCGGCTACGATACGGCCTATGGCTCGGCAGCGATCTATGCCGGGCATCGTCCTGCAGCAGACGCCGGCTGCGTTGCGTCGGCGCATGAGGCCGGTGCCGTCATACTTGGGAAGGTTGCCACCAGCGAATTCGCCACGCAGACGCCGAGCGCAACCCGTAACCCACTCGACCTGGCGCGCACGCCGGGCGGTTCTTCCAGCGGTTCCGCAGCCGCCGTCGCCGATTTCATGGTGCCCGTCGCGTTCGGTACGCAGACTACCGGGTCGATCACGCGCCCGGCGGCGTACTGCGGCGTTGTCGGCTACAAGCCGACTTTCGGCCTCATCAGTAGTGGGGGCGTGAAGACGCTCAGCCATACCCAGGACACGGTGGGCCTGCTGACCCGTACCGTCGCGGACGCCGCCTTCTTCTCCCTTGGCCTGGCGCAGACGCGCGTCACCGAACAACTGGGGTTGAGGCCACGCATTGGCGTATGCCTGTCGAGTCAGTGGCAGCATGCCAGCCCCGAAACGCACGACGCCCTCGACGCGATCGCCGCACGCGCCGAGCGGGCCGGCGCAAGCGTGCTGCGCTGCAGACTGCCGCAGGAATTGGAAGCCTTGATCGATCTGCAGAGCAGCATGTTCGCCTACGAGGCCCGGCAATCGCTCGCCCATGAGCGTACGCAACATCACGAGCAGCTCAGTGCGCGCCTGCAAACGCGCCTGGCCGGTGGGGAGACCGTGAGCACAGAGGCCTACCTGCAAATACGAAGCCGTATGCATGTAGGTACGCAACAAGCCGACGCCATGTTCGGCGATTTTGACGTGCTGCTCTACCCCGCCGCGGACGGCGAAGCCGAGCTAGGCCTGATGGACTCGGGCTCGCCACGTTTCGGCGCACTCTGGACAGCACTGCACCTGCCCACGATTTCATTGCGCATAGCTACTGGCCCCGCCGGGCTGCCAATTGGAGCCCAACTGATCGGACGCTATGCGGATGACGCACGCCTGCTCGCGGTTGCCAGCGTCCTAGCGCGCATTGCAGGCTACGATCAGTAAACGAAGGGAGTAGCGATAACACAGGCTTTTGCATACGGACATCCAGCGCTTGACATGCCYACCTCCCCGGAGGATTGCGCCCCCCGCCCACACTGCCGAAACTTGATCCCTACTTGGCGGTTGCTTTGCCCTGATCACTCCCACGGCATCCTCGATGTCAATCCTACTGCTACATCGGCGGGGAATTTGCCGCATCTGCGCGAGGATGCGTGCGCCGACGTCAACGGGCACGATGCGACGCACACCGTGCTCGGCATCCCGTCCGCTCCGATGCAAATCTAGCGGCTAGAGCCGACCTCCTGCACATCACCGCCCTTGAAGGAGACCGAGCCAAAGCGGGGGCTGACTAAGCGGCAATGCGGTGGTTTTCTGCTCTGGCGATGGAGGGATACCGTCGTTCAATGTGCGATCGGATCCGGGCATTGAGCACGGCAGTCCGGATTTGTACCAGTGCGTGCGCGTGCCGTGGCCGCCAGGCCATCTGTTGGCGTTTGACGAACCGCTCTCCCACGCATGTCCGGGCAGCCAGTCTATGCCAGGATCTCTTGCAAGCGATTATTGGCGGTCCGGCGGTCGAAGCGCCTATCCAGCCACTGGTCGACCTCCTCGCGTAAATCGTCCAGCACGATTGGGCGCTCGCGCAGCGACTCGAGCCAATCGAGGAACTCATACTCACTGCGTTCGTCCCTGGCCTCCATATAGCTCTCGATCCCACCCATGTCCTCTGGCGGGCAAGGCCCGCAACCGGCCACGCAACGTGGCAGCCCGCCAGGATGTTGCCGCAGCCTACGCCGCTCCACCCGTATCTCGTGGCGCCACCACGCGTTGAAGTCATACACATAGACGAAGCCTTCGTGTTCGCGGAGACGAAACGCAGTCAGTGGCAGTTCGTTTGCCGCGGTGGRGAACTGCAAGACGSCCTCATGAGCTTTGCCGTAACGCCTGCCACGAATGCTGAACGTGTGCAGATGCTCGTCGGCCCAGCCCATGACTACCTGGATGACATTGTGCAATTGTCCGAGCGTCAAGTGCTCAGGAACGCGGACGCGTCGCCAAACCGGCGGGCTCAGGGCGCTCAGAGCAATTCGAAGTTGAAGGACGGAGATCGCCGGGCCAGGAACGGAAGCCATGCGCATTTTTGGTGCCTCATTGGCCTCTCGGCGGTGGTCCGGTTGTTTGCCCCCGTTTTGGCGCGGTCTCCCCTTACTGCGACAAAACCACATGAGCACGTGGCAGGTGGCTCATTATTTTCTTGAGAGAAGACCGGACCGTAGCCCCGCTTTGGCGCGGCTCTCCCTGCCGGGCTGACAAAGGGTGAATTCCCAAAAAAGATATCAAATAAGCACAAATTACCCACTGCAAATTTGCTTTTGACACTTCAGTTTCATTCGTATACATTTATGAAACTACTGTTTCAGAGGATGCGACCTGATGGCCTCCCCCTTGCAAGACAAGATCCTCGAATTGCACGACCAGTTGACGGAGAGCGAGCGACGGCTCGCGGAGGTAACCCTTGAATGCATCGGCAACCTCGCCGCTTACTCGGCCACCGAGCTAGCGCAGAAGGCGGGCGTTTCCAAGGCGACCGCGGGGCGTTTCTTCCGCCGGTTGGGATATGAGAATTTCAATGAGGTGCGTGCGCTGGTACGCGACGAAAGCGATCGTGGCTCGCCCCTGTACGAGCTTGCGGGCGTCCAGCCGCCCGCGTCCTCGGACGCACCCTTTGCGGCCCACCTGGCCAATGATCTGCAAAACCTGGCGCAGACCTTCGATCGCCTGGATCCGGCCGATGTCGAGCGCGCGATCTCCCTCCTAGTTGGCGCCAGCCGCATTTGCGTCGCGGGTTTTCGCAATGGCCGCGTGCTGGCGCAGTATGCGTGGGCGCTGCTGACGCAACTGCGCGGCGGCATCACTTTGGTGCCCGGTGCCGGGCTGAATCTAGCCGAAGATCTCGCCGACCTTGGCGACAGCGATGTGCTTCTGGTCATGGACTTCCGTCGCCGCGTAACGCTGCTGCGGCCAATGGTGGAGCACGCAAATCGCGTCGGCGCGAAGGTCGTCATCCTGACCGATCCCAGCGCTACGGAACTGCCCGCCCGCTCCGACGTCGTCCTGCGCTGCGTCAACCATGGCGCCGCCGGATTCGACTCCTATGTCGCGGCGATCAGCCTGATCAACCATCTCGGCACCAGCCTTGCGCTGGCATTGGGAGACGCCGCGCGTCACAGGCTGGAGGAGATCGAAGCCCTGCATGACCACTACGGCGACCTCCACCGCTAAGGCACCAATCGCATGTAAACGTCCGTTCCTCGTCCCATGTGAACGGGCTCCCACTCTTTTTTGAGGAGACTGTCTTGAATTCACTGCTTCCCAACCTTCGCCTGCAATGCGCTGCGAATCCGTCGGTGCAACCGGATGCAAAATATAGCGAGCGACAGCAAGCGATACTCGGCGGGCAAGCCTATCTGCGTGCGGAACAGCAGATCAAGCGCTGGCCGGGGTATGCGCCCACGCCGCTGTGCGAGCTCAAGGGCCTGGCCAAGGCTGCCGGCGTCGCGCAGGTCCTGTACAAGGACGAGGCCGACCGCTTCGGTCTCGGCAGCTTCAAGGCGCTGGGCGGCGCCTACGCCGTCAGCCGCCTGTTGATCCGCGAAATCGAAGCGCGCACCGGCCGTGCCGATGTTTCGGTCGAGGACCYGCTGTCCGGCCGTTATCGTGATATCGCGCGCGATATCACCGTGACCTGCGCAACGGACGGCAATCACGGCCGCTCGGTAGCGTGGGGGGCCCAGCGCTTCGGCTGCCAGTGTGTGATTTACATCCACGCGACCGTGAGCGAAGGACGCAAGCAGGCCATCGAACACTATGGCGCGCAGGTGGTGCGCACAAGCGGGAACTATGACGACTCCGTACGGCAAGCCGCCGACGATGCCGCGCGGCTGGGCCGCTTCGTCGTATCCGACACGTCCTATGAAGGCTATATGGATGTGCCGAAGGATGTAATGCAAGGCTACGCCCTGATGGCCGATGAGGCGCTGCAACAACTTCCGGCTGGGCAAGTTCCGACGCACGTATTCCTGCAGGGCGGCGTGGGTGGTCTGGCGGCGGCGGTCTGCGCGCATTTCTGGGAGCAGCTCGGTGCATCCCGCCCGCGTTTTGTCGTGGTGGAACCCGACAAGGCGGCCTGCCTGTACGAGAGTGCCCGTGCCGGCAAGCCAGTCGCCGTGCATGGCGATCTCGACACCGTCATGGCCGGCCTGGCTTGTGGCGAGGTGTCGTTGCTGGCATGGGAGATCCTGCATCCTGGCGCGCACGCTTTCCTGACCATCGACGACGAATCGGCGCTGGAGACGGTACGGCTGCTGGCCGCCGGCCGTTACGGCGACGCGCCGCTGGTGGCGGGCGAATCCGCAGTCGCCGGCCTGGCCGGTTGCCTCGGCGCGCTTGGCGATGCACAAGTGCGCGCGCAGCTTGGCCTCGACGCCGGCAGCCGCATCCTGGTATTCGGCAGCGAGGGCGCCACCGATGCGGAGCTTTACCAGCGCATCGTCGGGAAGTCGCCCGAGCAAGTCAGGATGGCGGCTTGAAGATGCGCACGACAACGAATCGGACTGCCGCGCCGCACATCGATTTGCCCCGCCTGTTGGGCCGGATCGCAGCGCTGGCGCAGGTCGGCGCGATCGACGGCGGCGGTGTCAGCCGGCTCGCGCTGACCGACGAGGACCGTCTCGGGCGCGATCTGGTGGTGAGTTGGATGCGCGAGCTTGGGCTGGCGGTGAGCATCGACACGATAGGAAATGTGGTCGGCGTGCGGGGAGGACGTGAGGATCTTGCGCCGGTCATGACTGGCTCGCACATCGATACCGTCCGTACCGGTGGGCGCTATGACGGCAACCTCGGCGTGCTCGCTGGCCTTGAAGTGGTGGCCGCCTTAAACGATGCCGGCATCGCCACGCGGCGGCCCCTGGCGGTTGCCTTCTTCACTAACGAGGAGGGTGCGCGTTTCGCGCCGGACATGATGGGCAGCCTGGTATTCCAGGGCGACCTCCCGTTGCAGCAAGCGCTCGATACCAAGGGCATAGACGGCAGCACGGTCGGCGAGAATCTGCGGCGCATCGGCTATAACGGCACGCATCCGGTCGGCACGAATCAGCTGCACGCCTTTGTCGAGCTACATGTGGAACAGGGACCGGTGCTGGAGCATGAGGGCGTCACAATTGGCGCTGTCACCGGCGTGCAGGGGATTCACTGGACGGAATTCACGGTTGAAGGCACGTCGAATCACGCCGGCACCACGCCGATGCGCCTGYGGCATGACGCTGGCCTGGTTGCGGCACGCATCGCCTGCTTCGCGCGGGACCTGGCGCGCGAGTTGGGCAGTGGCCAGTTGGCAACGGTGGGGCAGGTCAAGCTCTCGCCGAACCTGGTCAATGTGATCCCGAACCTGGCCGTGTTCACGCTGGACCTGCGCAATGCCGATCAGGCGATCCTGGCCGAAGCGGTGCGCCGCACCTTCGATTTTGCGCACGAGCTGGCGCGAGACGAGGGGGTAAAGCTGTCCCATCGCTCGCTTGCCGACTTTGCCCCCGTTGCGTTCGACAACCAGATCATCGGCCGGGTGGAAGCGATCGCCCGTCGGCATGGCCACACTGTACAGCGCATTGCGAGCGGCGCCGGCCACGACGCACAGATCCTGGCACGTATGTGTCCTGCCGGCATGATCTTCGTGCCCAGTGTCGGCGGTCTGTCCCACAACGTTGCCGAGTTTACCGACGACAGCGATATCGAGGCGGGCGCCAGTGTCCTGCTCGATTTGCTGCTCGAACTAGCTGAACAAAAGGAATAGGAGTCCAATTCATGCCACGCTATATCAATGTCGCCGCCGCCCAGCTTGGGCCAATTCAACGCGCCGACTCCCGCCGGGACGTCGTCGAGCGCCTGCTCGCGCATCTTCACCAGGCGCATGCCATGGGCTGCCAGTTGGTTGTATTTCCGGAGCTTGCGCTGACCACCTTCTTTCCGCGCTGGTATCTGGAAGATCCGGCCGAACTCGATGCTTTCTACGAGCGCGAGATGCCTGGTGCGGAAACCCGCGTGCTGTTCGAGACCGCAGCCAGGCTTGGAATCGGTTTCTATCTCGGCTACGCCGAGCTTGCGCTGGAACAAGGTGTCGCAAGGCGTTACAACACCTCCATCCTGGTCGGGCAGGACGGCGCCATCGTCGGGAAATACCGCAAAGTTCATCTTCCCGGGCATGCAGAGCATGAACCTTGGCGCGACTTCCAGCATCTCGAAAAGCGCTACTTTGAACCGGGTCTCGGTTTTGACGTCTGGCGTGCCTACGGCGGTGTGATCGGCATGGCTCTGTGCAATGACAGGCGCTGGTCGGAAACCTACCGGGTGATGGGCCTGCAGGGCGCGGAAATGATCTTGTTGGGATACAACACCCCGGTACATAACCCGCCCGCGCCAGAGCATGACGATCTGTCGATGTTTCACAACCACCTCGTCATGCAGGCCGGCGCCTACCAGAACGGCACCTGGGTGGTTGGCGTTGCCAAAGCCGGCAAGGAAGAAGGCTGCGAGATGATCGGCGGCACTTGCATCATTGCCCCGTCGGGCGAGATCGTGGCGGCATGCTCGACCAAAGGGGACGAGCTGGCAATCGCTCGCTGCGACCTCGATCTTTGCCGCTCCTATAAGACTACGACGTTTAATTTCGATCGCCACCGCCGCCCGGATGCGTATGGGCTGATCACCTCGCGTCGGGGCGCCATCGAACCAGAGCATCTGGTGGCCTGACCGGCAGTCTTACCCAGCTTCCCAAAACAATAATTTCAGCGAGCGCCTTGCGGCGCCCGCAGGGGAGCGTTTTGTCTTAAAAAACCAACGGAGGAACAAAGTGAGTGATTCCCTGCAAACGGCCGGCGCCGTCAAGCCCGCTTCGCGCGTTGGGGCAAGTGCGGTGTCCGCACACGACAATGCCCTGTACAGCAAGGTGGCGTGGCGCCTGCTGCCATTCCTGATGGTGTGCTATATCGCTGCATTCCTGGATCGCGTCAATGTCGGCTTTGCCAAACTGCAAATGCTGGACGACCTGAAGTTCAGCGAAACGGTTTATGGCCTCGGGGCTGGTGTCTTCTTTATCGGATACTTCTTGTTTGAAGTACCGAGCAATGTCCTGATGCACCGCATTGGGGCCCGAAAAACGCTGGCTCGCATCATGATCCTGTGGGGTTGCATCTCCGCAGCGATGGCAGTGACGCAGACAGCCACTCAGTTCTACGAGTTGCGCTTCCTGCTCGGTGCGGCTGAGGCTGGTTTTTATCCAGGGATCATTCTGTATTTGACCTACTGGTTCCCATCGCACCGGCGCGGGCAGATCATTGCCGTGTTCATGACGGCAGTGCCTTTTGCCGGCATCCTGGGCGGGCCACTGTCTGGCGGGATCATGCAAGGCCTACACAGTCATGGCGGCTTTGCCGGCTGGCAATGGATGTTCCTGATCGAGGCCGTTCCGTCGATCCTCCTCGGCCTGGCCGTGCTCTGGTACTTGGATGATCGCATCGGCGATGCGGCCTGGCTCAATGCCAGCGAAAAGGCACGCCTTGTCCAGAACCTGGCGGCGGAGAAGGCGGTAAAGGTCGAACATATCTCGCTGTGGAAACTGCTGAAGGACCGGCGGGTTGTGCATATGGCATTGATCTGCTACTRCACGGTTTCCAGCTTGTCCGGGCTTGCCTTCTGGATTCCGTCAGTCATCAAATCCACCGGTGTGGTGTCCCTTCTGGAGATCGGGTTCCTGACCGCGATTCCCAACGCCTGTGCCGTGGTATCCATGGTGCTGGTGTGCCGTCACTCGGATGCGACCCGCGAGCGCCGCTGGCACATGATCATTCCCTTTCTCATCGGCGGCAGCGGCCTCGCCCTGAGCACGCTGTTCAGCCACAACCCGACACTCGCCGTTGCCATGCTATCGATTGCGGCGGCCGGCTGCATGGTTTGCTCGCCGCTGTTCTGGAGCCTGCCCACCGCCTTCCTGGAAGGCAAGAGCGCCGCCGCCGGCATTGCCGCGATCAATGCGTTCGCCGGTCTGGCTGCCTTCGCCAGCCCATACGCGATTGGCTGGATCAAGGATCTCACCGGCTCGACCAACTGGGGCATGTACTTCCTCGCCTCCTTCACGGTGATCGGCGCCATCCTCGTCTATCGCGTGCCGAAAACACTGGTGAACCGCTAACCGGCCTTGTGGGGACGCCCGGCGTCCCTTCCCCCAAAATTGGAGTTCAGCATGACAACCGATGTCGTTACCCTGACGCAGGAGATGGTCCGCATTCCCAGCCTTTCCGGAAAGGAGGGGGAGATGGCAGCACTGATGGCGCGGCGCATGCGCGAGTTCGGCTTTAGTTCCGTGACCACGGACCGGAACGGTTCGGTCCTGGGCCTGATCGGCCCGGAGGACGCCGAAGTCGCACTGCTATTCGACGGTCACATGGACGTCGTGCCCGTGACCGGTACCTGGCGCTTCGATCCCTTCGGCGGGACCCTTCATGAAGGCCGGATCTACGGCCGCGGAAGTACCGATATGAAGGGGGGGATTGCAGCGGCAATCTGCGGTGTTGCCGCTGCTGCACGCGAGGGATGCCTCACGCGCCGTGTGGCGGTATCCGCCAGCGTGCTCGAAGAAGTGATCGAAGGCTATGCCCTGTCCTCGGTTCTCGATGCGTGCGTACCCGCCGCGGTTGTCATCTGCGAGCCTTCAAAGCTCCAGATCAAGGCCGCGCAAAAGGGTCGACTGGAAATCCAGCTGACCTTCCACGGCAAGCCGGCGCATGCAGCCACCCCGCACCTTGGCGTCAATCCGCTGCATGCGGCGGCCCGCGCACTGCTTGCGCTGGAAACACTGGCGTTGCCCGGCGATCCGCGCCTGGGACAAGCCTTGCTGGTACCGACCGATATCGTTTCGTCGCCGTACCCTTCGATCTCGATGATTCCGCTTTCCACTACCGTTCGCTTCGACCGCCGGACCCTGAGCGGCGAATGCAGGGAGGATGTCCTTGGCAGCATCAGCGCCTGCCTGAAAGCCGCGGGCTTGGAGGACTTTACGCTGGCGGTAAGCGACGATCAGGTGGAGACGTTCACCGGCGAACGAGCTAGCCCTTCGCGTTGGCTGCCCGCGTGGCAACAGGCCGACGATCACCCGCTGGTACGCGCCGCCGTGGAAGCAGTCACGCGCTCCGGCATCAAACCGCGCGTGGGCAGTTGGGCTTTCTGCACCAATGGCTCCGAGTCCGCCGGGCGCCGTCGCATCCCTACCATCGGCCTGGGCCCGGGCGCTGAAGAAGACGCCCACACGATAGACGAGTCCATTGCCGTGGATCAATTGGAGGCAGCGTGCGCTGTCTATAAGCACCTGGCGTTGATTACAGCGGGTAAGGAGTGATTTAGTCGGGCGGCTTTCGCACTGCCGCACGGAGAAGTCCGAGGCAAGCTTCCCGTCGGGATGATCGAAGTAGCCGAGCGGGAAGATCCCACTCCTCCACGAGGACCGGAATGACGGACGCTTGTCTCCTTCGAGCCATTGACCCAACCCCTGGTTGCCTGTGGGCGGCGCGATAGTGCTGTAGACGCGGACAACGCGCGAGCCGCCGCAGATCTACCCGAAAATGTTGCGAGCTCGGGTTGCGCTGCACCAACACCCCGCTGTAGGCAAGTGGCAGCGGACTCACCAGCCCGCCGGTGTCAGCCAGCAGCCGCAAGTCGGGACTCCGGTCGCACAGTCGAAGTTGCCGGGCGTCATATAAGCCATGGCCTCGACTCGCTGTGTCAACGCATGAGCCGTCGTCATGCTGCCGTCGCCCGGCAACCTAGCTCTGATTGGTGGGCCTACGGCACCAACGGATTATGAGTCCGCTGCTCTAACCAGGCATGAACTAGAGGCCCGATGGAGCGGGTGAAGGGAATCRAACCCTCGTCATAAGCTTGGAAGGCTTCTGCTCTACCATTGAGTTACACCCGCGTGCGATGCGCGGCATGATAGCAACTACCCCAATCGGCGTGGCATTATTTGTTCGGTTAGACAACCCTATCCTTCTGCGCCACCCTCGAATTACGGCCCCAAGAAAATCGGCGTGCCGCGAGCGATCCATCACACATCCGTGCTCGCGGAAGCGGCCCCCATTAAACATCACCTGCTTATGCCGGGCGCCAGGCCTAGTCGAGACTTGGGTTGCAGGTCTAAGAGCCATCCCTTTCAAGGTGATTAAACGACACGTCCAGCCTTGATGACACGGGCGGTAGAAACATGCCGCCGTGCTACGCATCCAGCCACATAGCCTTTCTTCTTCGGCGCTTTCGGTCCCCGCGTATGTTTGCGCATCGCGCGGGGATCAACGTGCGTCGCCATCCTGATCAACTCGCGACCGAGCTGAGCTGGGGTGAGGAGGTCATAGGCCTGCCACACCTCGGGCGGCACCGCGATCATCATGCCGGCATAAGTTGCCCGGATTTCGCTGGCGAGGTAATACGGTGAGATCTCGATGTCGCTGGTATCCAGCTCATGCCGGATTCTCACCGCAGTCGCAATCACGCTCAGTACGTTATACGCGAGCGCCGCCACGCCGAAGGCCAGCAGCGCCGCGCGCGGCTGGCTCAACGAGCGAATCTCACTATTGAGCACCGATTCCAGCCGCTGAAACAGATTCTCTATGCTCCAGCGTCGCCGGTATAGCCGGGCGACTGCCTCGGCCGTCAGATAGGCGGCCGGGACATTGGTCAGCAGGCGGACGACGGTATCACCATCCTCGGTGGTGCCATCCAGATGCAGTTCGATGCGCCGCAGCACCTGCGGCGCGTTTGATTCATCTGGGATGCTGACCGCTTGCTCGTWCACAGTGCCGGCTTCGACCCGGCCCATTTCGCGTAACGGCTCCAGCTCGCTGGGGCTCGGATTGCGGCCGTGCTCCCGCACGATGAAGGCGCTGCCGCGACGCTGCCACCCGGCAAGAATCGCCCGGGTGCTGAAGAGTTGCGATCGGCGATCCACAGTTCGG
>NZ_JBFTNE010000101.1:0-47231 GCF_056397325.1 Cupriavidus sp. 05N39 | reverse complement strand
GTCTAGATCCCAGGAGCATCGACAGCAAACCGTCGGTGGACACAATCGCAGGACCGGTTCGCCAGGCAATACACGCGAGCGGGACTCGCCGAATTTGCTTGACGGGGATGAAAGCCAGAATGGATAAGCGCGTTCACTACAAGAAGATGCCTTCGCGACAGACGGAGCGATTCAGCAGGACGGTACTCACGATCAGGCCCGTGGCCCACGCCATCGCACTGCTCGTGGCGGCGGGCGGGACAATACACAGCGCGCATGCGCAACAGGCGTTCAGCCGCGCCTGGATGGCGCAGAAGAACATGATGCAGGACACGGCCGCTGCAACCGGCCGCCTGCCCAACGGCCAGCCGGCAGCATCGCTGACCAACCCCCTCGCACAGCAGCAACGCGCCAACGAACAACTGCGGCACTCCATCGATAACCTGAATGCGGCGGCGCGCGGCATCGCCGCCATGCAGGCGACGCAGGCGGCGGCACGCCAGGCTGCGATGAATGACCCATCGGTCCCCGACGGCCTGGCAGAAGGCGGCCTGRAGGTGGACACCAACAGCCTCACCGCGGGCTGGATCAATGCGCGGCCGCTGGACAAGGAAACCGGGCAGAAGGTCGTCGACGGCAGGACGCAGGTTGCCGTCCAGCAGACCGCCGACAAGGCTATCCTGAACTGGGAGACGTTCAACGTCGGCAAGAGCACCACCTTGCGCTTCGAGCAGCAGCCGAGCTGGGCGGTGCTCAACCGCGTCAACGATCCGCACGCGCGTCCCAGCCAGATCCAGGGGCAGATCAAGGCTGACGGCACGGTAATGATCGTCAACCGCAACGGCATCGTGTTCTCGGGCAGCAGCCAGGTCAATACGCGCAACCTGATGGCCGCAGCGGTGGGCATGACCGATTCGCAGTTCCGCAAGGGGCTCTACAGCGACGCATTGGGCGCGTCCTATGTGCCGACGCTCGCCAACGACCTGGTCGTGGGCACTGCGACTTCCTCGCATGGCAATGCCACAGGCGACGTGGTTGTGGAAGCCGGCGCGCGGATCGAAACGCGCAAGCCGCAATCGGTGACGGAAGGCGGCGGCTACGTCCTGCTGGCCGGGCGCGAGACGCATAACCGCGGCACCATCGTGACGCCCGGCGGCCAGACCACGCTGGCGGCCGGCGACAGCTTTATCATCCGCAAGGGCGTGGGCACGGACGCCAACCAGGATTCGAGCACGCGCGGCAACGAAGTCGATGTGCGGCGCAATGCCGGCAACCTGGCCGGGCTCGTCAGCAACAGCGGCTGGATCCAGGCCGCGACCGGCGACATCACCCTGACCGGCGGCAACGTGGAGCAGAAGGGCGTCGCTCTCGCGAGCACCTCGGTCAACACGCGCGGCACGCTGCACCTGAAGGCCACGGGCGACACCGGGAGCCGCGTGACACTGGCGCCCAACAGCGTCAGCGCCATCCTGCTCGACGACAGCAACGCCACGGCCCTGGATGCGCAGCGCGACGCGCTGGTCAAGGATTCCACCCGGCTTAGCGACAGCGCCTACAACCGGCGCGACCAGTCGCTCGTGAAGATCGATTCCAGCGGCGACGTCGACTTCCAGTCCGATTCCATGACGCTCGCCACCGGCGGCCAGGTGATGGTGGGAGCCGTGCGCCGCACGCGCGTGGCGGACCGCGCCGCGATCGACGTGGCCGGCGCCGTGGGCGTCAGCGTGGCGATGGAATCCAACAACGTCATGGTCAACGTGCAGGGCAACGAGCAGCGGGACTCGCCGCTCAACCGCGACAGCAAGCTGCTCAATAACGCCAATATCTGGATCGACCGCCGCACCCTGGTGCGCGTCGCCGCGGGCACCAACGGCTATGCCACCGAGCGCATGTACACGGGCGGCGGCCTGCTGGAAGTCAGCGGCTACCTGAGCACCGGCGGCCACAGCATCGGCGAATGGGCCGCGCAGGGCGGTACGGTGGGCTTCAGCGGCGGCGAGCTGGTCACGCAGGCGGGGTCCGGCATCAACGTCTCCGGCGGTTCGCTGAACGTGCAGAGCGGCACCATCAGGCAGACCTGGCTCAAGGGAGTGGACGGGCGCCTGTACAACCTGGCCACGGCGCCCGCGGACAATCTCTACACCGGGCTGTATCGCGGCTTCGAGGACACGCACGCGCGCTGGGGCAAGAACACCACGGAATACTTCCTCAGTCCGCTGATCGCGCCGGCCGAGCGGCTGGAGAACGGCTACACGGTCGGGCGCGATGCCGGGCGGGTGGTCGTCGGTACGCGGTCGGCCGTGCTGGAGGGCAATATCGACGCCACCGTATTCCAGGGCGACCGCCAGCGCAATGCGCCCGACAGCGGCCTGGACGGGTACAGGCAATCCCAGGCCGCCGCGCCGCGTGCCGGCCAGTTGATCATCGGCCAGGTCATGCCGGTCTACGACAGCAAGGGCGGTACGCTGCGCGACAGTCCGCAAGCCGTGGCGAAGCAGGTGGATATCGGCGCCGTGCAACGCATTGCGTCCGGGCTGGCCCTGACGGACGCGCTGCCGGAAGACCTGCAAGGCACGATCCGGTTGGATGCCGGCTGGCTCAACGGGCTTGGCCTGGGCGCACTGAGAGTCTATGGCATGGATGGCATCGCAGTGAGCGGCGACGTGCAGGTGGCAACGGGCGGCAGCATCGCGCTGCACGCCACGCAGGTTGACGTCAAGGCGGGCCTCACGGCGCGCGGCGGTGGCATCGCGCTGGGCAACATGATCAACCGGTTCACGAGCGACGCCGGCGGCGGCTGGCTGGCTGTCCCGGTAGCCGTGCCGACGGAAAAGGGCTATGTGCCGGGTGTCACAGTCGGACCGGGCGTCAAGCTGGACGCGCGCGGCCTGTGGACCAATCTCAAGCAGGATCCCACCGATATCCACGGGCTGCCGTACGTGAACGGCGGCACGGTCACGATCAGCAGTAGCGGCGATGTCGCGCTCGGCGCGGGCAGCCTGGCCGACGTGTCCTCGGGCGCGGCGCTGCTGCGGGGCGGCAAGCTCCAGGGCGGGCGCGGCGGCAGCATCACCTTGATGTCCAACCAGAACGACACCGCTGGCAAGGGCTCCGGCGCCTTGCGGATGGATGGCGAGCTGCGCGGCCACGGCGTCAGGGGCGGCGGCACGCTCACCATCGATACCGGCATCGGCGTTGCCATCGGCGGCGGCTTGCTGGCCGACAGCGGCTTGCTGCCGGCGGGTGAATCGGTGTCGGTCAACCTGACCCTGGCGCAGGCCGTCACCCTGGCTGCCGGGACGGTGCTCGCCAGCGATTTCACGTTCGCGTCCGATATCGTCGCGCCAGGGGAGGCGATGGCCGGCAACCCGGGCTTCAGCGCGTCGCGCCCGTACACCCTGAAGGCAGCATGGACCGTGCCGCGCGGAACCAACGGTACTTTCTTCATTCAGGACACCAGGGGCAACTTCTACGCCAACGGTAACGTGATCCCCGCGGGTACGGTACTGAACCGCGTGTCCGGCAGCATGGCGCCAGGCTACGTGGTGCCCGCGGACGCGTTTCCGGACGGCATGCCCGTGCCGGAGTTCAACATCACGCTGGCGGCCGGTACGCCGCTGCCAAGGCAAGTGGTGCTGGCCGAAGGCACCAGGCTGCTGGCAGGCACGAAGCTGCCGGATGCCGTGGCGGTCAAACCGTTGCTGGTGCTCGACAGCGGCTTGTTCCAGAGTGGCTTCTCACGCTATGCCGTGGGCAGCCACCAGGGCGTGCAGGTGGCCAGGGGCGCCGCGCTGGATGTACTGATGCCGGTGCTGCGCTTTGATGTTGCCGCGGGCCACGCCCTGGCAACCGGTGCCGATCCCGCGGGGGCTCTGGAACGCTGGCTCCCCCCGCTGTGGCAGGAGGACGCGGCCAAGGCCAGGCTGACGCAACGCGGCGGCGCGGACCTCGCGCTTTCCGCGGGTTCCGTCTTCACGCGGGCGCCGCTCGTCATCGGAGAGGGCGCGACCGTCAGCGTCGATCCGGGCCATGCGCTGACATTGCAGGGCAATGGCCAGATCACGATCGATGGCCGACTCAACGCCTGGGGCGGCAACATCGCCGTGCTGCCCGGCGCGCTGGGCACCGGCAGCGACGCGGGCCGTCCCAACGGCATCGCCGATACGATGTCGATCTGGATCGGCAACGGCGCCGTGCTCGATGCCGCGGGCCGCGCCGTTACCGCCGTCGATGCACGCGGGCGCGTCTACGGCCATGTCGGCCAGGGCGGCAAGATCGAGGTTGGCGCGCGCCATGACCTCGACGCCACCCAGGTGGACGCCGCCGATGCCTTCGTCGTGGTGCGCCCCGGCGCGCGCCTGGATGCCTCCGGCACCTCGGCCGTGCTGGACCTGCCCGGCCTTGGCGCCACCACGGTGGCGAGCGACGGTGGCGTCATTGCGCTGAGTTCCTACCGCGGGCTGTTCCTGGACGGCAGCCTGCGCGCGGCGTCCGGCGGCCACGGCGCTGCCGGCGGCACGCTGGCGCTGAGCCTGGAGACGCCCAATTACGGCCCGGTGGCCAACCTGACCGAGAAGGGCCCCGGGGTCGAAGACGCGGTGCGCCTGCCGCGCGAACTGGTGCTGGCGCAAGCGCAGGGCGGCAGTGCCCTGGCGGACGGCTTGCAAGCCGGAGACCGCGACGCGGCCCTCGCTTACGGTACCGCGCGCATCGGCGTGGACCGCATCGATGCCGGCGGCTTCGGCAATGTGGCGCTGCTGGCCAACGGGCTCATCAGCTTCGACGGCAATGTGAACCTGGCACTGGCGCAGAGCCTGCGCCTGACGGCCAGCGCCATCGGCCTCGCGGAGCATGCTGGCGCCGCCTCCGCGGTCAGCATGGCCGCGCCCTATGTGCGCCTGGCCGGCGTTTCCCGCGGCCAGCTCGACAACAGCATCATGCCGAACCCCGCAAGGCTCGCGGGGAAGGTGGCGCCGGTGGCGCAAGGGTCCGCGCTGCGGGTCGAGGCGGACTTGCTGGACCTGGCCGGCACGCTCAGTGCCGGCGTGCGTGGCACCATCAATCGCAATGCGGACACGCCGCTGGAGGTGGAGCGCAACGGCTTCGACGACATGACGCTGCGCAGCCGCGGCGATATCCGCATGTACCGCGCGGCATCCCTGACCGTGCCGGGCAACCTGACGCTGGCGGCCGCGCAGATCTATCCGGGCATGGGCGACAGCGGCACGGTGGTGGTCGGGCAGCGCAACTATGTGAACGAGTGGGGCACTCTGCTGCGCGAGTTCGACCCCGCGCGCCATCTCGATATCCAGCGCGTGGGCGATACGCTGCCGGAGGCGCCGTACTCCGTCTTCGGCCGGCTCAGCCTGAGCGCGGCCACGGTGAACCAGGGCGGCGTGCTGCGCGCGCCGCTGGGCGAGATCAATGTGGGTTCCACGGGCACGGGTACGGTCACCGGGCTGGTCAACCTGCTGCCGGGCAGCGTCACCTCGGTGAGCGCCAGCGGGCTGGTCATGCCCTATGGCGGTTCGCTCGACGGGCTCAGCTATATCCATGACGGCAAGGACGTGGAGTTCAAGGGCGTGGGCAACACCCCGGCCATCACCCTGGCTGGCCATGCCATCGATGTGCGGCAAGGGGCGGTGCTGGACATGACGGGCGGCGGCACGCTGACCGGCGCGGCCTTCCTGGCCGGGCGCGGCGGCTCCGTCGATGCGCGCATGAATCCGCTGGTGCAGGTGGGCGCGCAGGGCGGCTTCACCTTGCCAGACCTGGCGACCAACCCGGTCTACGCCATCGTGCCCGGCGCGCAGGCGGGCTACGCGCCGGTCGTCGCCGAGAAGGGGGCCAGCAACCCCTCCATCGGCCGGCAGATCACCATCGGCGCCGGCGTTCCCGGCCTGCCCGCCGGCACCTATACGCTGCTGCCTTCCACTTTTGCCTTGCTGCCGGGCGCATTCCGCGTCGAACTGAACGGCATGGCCGCGGGCGCGATGCCGGCGGGCAGCACCATTGCCATGCGCAATGGCTCGTACACCACGGCCGCGCAGATGGGCATTGCCGGCACCGGCATCCGCAATGCCATGCCCACGCAGGTCTTCCTGACGCCGGCCGATGTGCTGCGCGCCTACTCGCAGTACAACGAGACCAGCTACGCTGCATTCGCGCAGGCCGAGGCGGTGCGCAACGGCGTGCCGCGCGCCCTGCTGGAGCGCGATGCCAAGACGCTGCGCTTCGACTTCGCCTTGCCTGTGAGAGAAGGCTCGCTTGGCGATGCGCCTGCCTTGCGTTTCGCGGGCAGCACGCTGTACACGCCGGGCGAAGGCGGCTTCGGCGGCAGCGCGCTGATGCTCGGCAACAACGGCGTCGACTACGAAATCCTGGCCGCCGGCACGGCGCCGACGCCGGGCTTCAGGGGCATCTCGCTGCACGCCGCGGACATCAATGCCATCGGCGCGTCGCGTATCGGCATCGGCGGCCTGCCCTCGGTCCGCTACCTCGATCCCATCACGGGCACGCCGCAGCGCGCCAACATCGCCACGTTCGACACCGGCGCCGGGAACATTGTCCTGCGCACTGGCGCTGTGCTGAAGGCCGCCGAAGTCTTCCTCGTGACCAACACCAAGGCCGGCGGCATCGTGGTGGAGCAGGGGGCCGGCATCAACACGCTGGGGCAGGGCAAGGCCGCCTGGGATTCCACCCACGGCTTCATCTACCAGCCCGATGCGCTGAGCGTGCTGGCGGTGTCCAACGGGTGGCTGGACATGCTGGCGCCGGGCTACAGCACCGATCCCACCCGCGGCGCCGGGTTCATCGACATTGGCGCCTGCGCGCCAGGTGCGGCTTGCAGCGGCGTGACGCAGCTCTACTCCGAAGGCACGATCGCCGCTTCCACGGACCAGAGCTTCAACCTGCGAGACGCGGCCCGCTACGGCACGCGCAATCTGGTGCTGTCGGTCGGGGGCGTCAACGCCGGCAGCGAAGCCTCGCTCGCGGCCGTCGCCGCGCGCAACGCGCTGCCCGCGGGCCTGACGCTGAACCAGGGCATCCTGGACCGCCTGCTGAAGGGCGACACCAGCCAGGGCGCACCGGCGCTGGAAAACCTGGTGTTGAACGTGCGCGATGCAGTGCGCTTCTACGATTCGGTGGAACTGTCCACCATCGACCCGGCCACCGGCAAGTCGTCGCTGGAACGGCTGGTGCTGGGCACGCCGGCGATCTTTGGCTATGGCAATGCCGATGCGCTGGCGCGTATTCATACCGATGTCCTGGTGTGGAACGGCTCGACCAATGCGCCGGGACTTGTGGCGGCCAATGGCGCCGGCACCGGCAGCGGCCGGCTGCAGGCCGATGCCCGGCAGATCGAATTCGGCTACGGACCTGGCAGCCGCCCCGACACCATCCACAGCCTGGACCGGCTGATCCTGGGCTTTGGCAACGTCGACCTGAACGCCAGCGAGCGCATCACCGCCAACCACAGGGGCTCGCTCGCGGTCTACCAGTCGCAAGGCGCATGGGACGACGCGCGCAAGGGCTACGCCTATAGTGGCGGCAATCTCCGTCTCAACACGCCGCTGCTGACCGGCCACGCCGGATCGGTGAACAAGATCACCGCCGGCGGCGATATCCGCGTGGCAGCGCCCGCCGGTGCGGCCCCGGTGGCGCTGACCGGCAAGACCCTTGCCGACGCGCTGGGTGCGGAGATCGCGCTCGATGGCGGCAGCGTGACGCTGGACAGCACGGTCTTGCTGCCCAGCGGCAAGCTCACCGTGTCCGCCGAGCGCGACGTGGTGCTGGGCGATGGCGCAAGGCTCGACCTGGCCGGCCGCAAGATCGACTTCTACGACGTCAGCAAATACAGCTGGGGCGGCGATGTCGTGCTGGAAAGCCGCAACGGCGACGTGCGCCAGTCGGCCGGTTCCCGCATCGACCTCTCCGCCGTGGAGAACCGCGCCGGCAAACTGACCGCGCTTGCGCTGGGCGCGGGTGCGGGCACCGTCGACCTGGGTGGCAGCATCCTGGGTGGCAGCAGTGGCCACTACGATGCCGGCGGCACGCTGGTGCCGTTCGCGGCCGGCGGCGCGGATATCCGCGGCCAGCATATCGCCGGCTTCACCGGACTGAACCAGCGCCTTAACGACGGCAAGCTCTTCGGTAGCCGCAGCTTCCAGCTCAAACAGGGCGACCTGACGGTGGGCAGTGAAATCAAGGCCCGCGAAGTCAGCGTATCGGTGGACGGCGGCAAGCTCACCGTGGCCGGCACCATCGATGCCAGTGGCGAACAGGTCGGCAGCATCCGCCTGGCGGGGCGCCAAGGCGTCACCATTGCAGGCGGCGCGGTGCTCGACGCCCACGGCACGGTGCTGCGCGTGGACAGCTATGGCCAGATCATCGAAGCGCCCAACCGCGCGACCATCGAAATCAATGCCGGCACCGGCCGGCTCACCCTGGAAAGCGGCGCGCGCATGGACCTGCGCGCCGGCGCCAACGCGCAGACGCTCGGCACGGTAGACCTCAATGCCCGGCGCCTGGGTGGCGCGACCGGCAACGATATCGACATCGACGCCAGCGGCGCGGTGCGCGTCGACGGCGCCCGGTCGATCTCCGTCAACGGCTTCTGGACGTACCGGGACGCGGACGCCGGCACCGACCTGGCGGCGGATGGCCGTCCTTACCAGGTGATCGACCAGGCCTACCTGGACCGCAAGCACGACGACAGCCTGAAGTTCATGGGCAAGGCGCTGGCCAACGGCGACCTGATGAACCGCAAGCTCGCCGGCCTGCGTGGCTATGCGGACGCCTTCCACCTGCGTCCCGGCGTGGAGATCGTCAGCGCCACGCCCGATGGCGACCTGCATATCGATGGCGACATCGATCTGTCGCGCTACCGCTACGCCAGCGTCAATCCGCACACGCAGCAGACCGGCGTCTACGGCTCGGGAGAATCCGGCGCGCTGGTGCTGCGCGCGGGCGGCAAGCTCAATATCTACGGCAGCCTGACCGATGGCTTCGATGCCTCGGTCCTGCCAGTCACGCCGGACGACCAGGGCTGGGTGCTGGTGAAGGGGCGCGTGCCCTGGGGCGGCGATGTGGTGGTGCCGCACGGCGATCTGGTGACATTGGCGGAAGACACCTTCTTCCAGTCGGGCCGCACGCTCAACTACGACTTGCCGATGAAGGCCATGAGCCTGCGGGCCGGCACGGTGCTGGCGGCACGCGCCACGCTGGCGGCGGACCTGGTGCTGCCGGCGGGCAGCGTGCTGGGCGGCGCCGTGCGCGACGCGCAGGGCAATGTCATCCATGCCGCCGGCACGGTGCTGGCCAGGGACGTGCCGCTGGCCGGCGGCATGCAGCTCGATGCCGGCAACCGCCTGCCGGTCGCGGCCAGCGTGGCCGCCATGACCTGGCCTGCCGGCGTGCCGCTGCCGTTCCCCAATGGCACCATCAAGGACTCGGCGGATCCTGCCTTCAACGGCGTGGTCCTTGCGAGCGCGCTCATGCTGCGCAAGGGCGCGGTGGTGCCGAGCGAAACCGTGGTGAAGCTGCCCGGCGGCGCCACCATGGTGGCGCTGCGAACCGGCGACGCGAGCGGCAACCAGGGCCGCAACTGGGCGCTGGCGCCGATGCTGGCCGAGGGCTCGCAGTCGTGGTCGATACGGCTGGTGAGCGGCGCGGACACGCAGGCCGCGGACACGCGCGCCTTGCAGACCCGCAGCAAGCACGCGGGCATGCTGCTGGCCGACACGCACTACGGGCTGATGCCGGGCAAAGCGCTGGTGCCTGGAACGGGCCTGCCATCCGAGTGGGTGTGGGGTCCCGACGTCGTGAATTATGGGTGGGGCGTGCCGGGCGAGCCCGTCGAGGGCTTTGGCGTTGGCGACGCGATCGGCGACCTGAACAACATTGGCTTGGGCGAACTGGTCGTCAAGGTCAAGGACGGCACCCCTGCCGTGTACAAGGATGAGATGCTGCCGGCCCGCCAGCAGATGTTCAGCGTGCTGCGCACCGGCACGGGCGACCTGGACCTGATCTCCGGCGGCGATTTCACCATGACCTCGCCCTTCGGTGTTTATACCGCCGGGACCCAGTCCGCAAATGTGGGCGCAGCCTACAACCTGCCGCGCGCCAAGGACGTGCCACTCCCCAGCGCGCAGGACGGTACGTTGCTGGGCGCGGACGGTGCGGCGTTCGTGCCGTTCGTCGATGGCGGCGGCCAGAGCATGTACCGCGCCTGGTACCCGGAGCGCGGTGGCAATGTGCTGGTACGGGCCCAGGGCGACGTCAAGGGTGACCTGATCGGCAGCGGTACCAGCCAGCAACGCGACGATGCGATCGGCACGATCCGCGCCCACTACGACAACAGCGCCGTAGGCAACTGGCTGTGGCGCCAGGGTACGGGCAGTGCCGTGGCGGGCAGCGAAGGCGTGCCTACCGCCTGGTGGGTCAACTTTGGCAGCTATGTCGCCGGCCCGCGCTCGGCTTATGAACTGTTCGGGAGCGCGCCGTTCCTGGTCGGGTTCACCGGCATCGGCACGCTCGGTGGCGGCAACCTGGTGCTGGAGACCGGCGGCGACGCCGGCATGCTGTCGCCGCGCATGGATGCGACCGGCATCTATCTGTCGCGCAGCCAGGGCCTGAACCTGGCCGTTGCCAGCACGGGCCGGGTCTCGGCCGATGGCAGGCAGCTCACGCTGACCGGCGGCGGCGACCTGGACATCCGCATCGGCGGCGGCCTGAATCCCGTGGCGGAAGTGCGCGCCTTCGCGTCCCCTTCCGGCGAAATTACCCCGCTGACCCGCTACCAGGGCGTGCGCAGCGACCTCAACAGCACCTTCGTCAACCTGCGCGGCGCGTTGCGCGTGGAGGCCGGCTCGGTGGGCGGCATCGAGTTGCGCTTCGACCGCGCCGACCCGGAAGAGTCGCGTGCCTACGACGTCTACAAGGCCACGTCGTCCATCGCCGGCGGCGGGCCGGTGCTGGTGCCGGGCGACGCCGGCGTACGTATCGATACGCGAGGCGACCTGGTGCTGGGCGGGGTCGGCGACGCTGGCCGGATGACATTGAATACCAATGGCACGCCATTTACCGCCAACGGCATCCGCTACAACGGCGAGGGCTGGAGCTGGTTCTCGCTGTGGACACCGGCCACCGGCATCGACCTGTTCAGCGCGGGCGGCAATATGACGCCGTCCACCGCCGCGGCGGATGACCGGCGCGACAGCAACCACTCGGCCACCGACGGGCGCTTCGTCATGCCGTCGATGCTGCGCGCGGTGGCGGCCAGCGGCAGTCTCTACTACGGCAACGCAAGCACCGGCGCAATTGACGGCACGAACAAGCCGGTACAGTCCGCCACCGCGGTGATACTCGCGCCGTCGCCGGTGGGTCCGCAGTATGCCCGCACCGGCGCGGGCCAGCTGGAGCTGCTGGCGGCCGATTCCATCTATGCCGCCGGCTATGCGGTCACGCAGTCGGGCGCCGATCCCAGGGCCTTGCCCAATCCGTTCAACCCGGCCTTCGTGGGCAGCACCGAGAAGATCCACTACGGGACGCTGAAGATCAGCAACATCAGCCCGGACGGGTTGCCGTCCAGCGCGTTCCTGGCGAACATGACGGCCGCGGGCAGCGGGCAGATCTACCCGCTGTTCAGCCTCACGTCGCCGACAGCCTCGGGCTATGTGGCCGAAGGCCGCCAGCCGGCCCGCTTCTACGCGGTGGAGGGCGATATCATCGGCCTGCGCACCGGGACGATCGTCTATCGCGGAAACAACCTTGGCGCACCAGGCCCGTACAGCACCTGGTATGAAGGCGGGGGGCCGGTGGCGATCCACGCGGGACGCGATCTCGTCAATGCCGGGACCTCGCTGGGCGAGTACGAACTGGCGCCGGAGGGGGCACGCGGATGGTACATGCCGGCCCGCCGCGGAGACGGCACGTTCGCTGAAAAACCCACTGCGGTCTTAGGCGGCAGCGCGCGCGGCAACCTGATCGTGCATGACAACGCGGACGATGTATCGGTGGTCTCCGCCGGCCGCGACATCCGCTACAGCAGCTTCTACGTGGCCGGGCCCGGCTTGCTGGAAGTCAGCGCCGGGCGCGACCTGTACATGGCGGACCGGGCCGAGCTCAAGAGCATCGGGCCGGTCGCAGGCAACGTGACGCCGGGCGACCGCAGCAGCGGTGCCGGCATCGCGGTGGCCGCGGGCGTGGGGCGCAACGGGCCGGACTTCAACGCCTTCGCCGCGCGCTACCTGGACCCGGCCAACCTGGCCGATCCGGGCCGGGCGTTCGCTGGTCAGCCGGGCAAGGCGGTGACTATCTACAGCGGTGAACTGAAGCTGATTGACTGGCTGCGCGCGCAGTTCGGCTACGCCGGCGACGAGGCAGGCGCGCCAGCCTGGCTGCAAGCCAAGCAGGCGGAACTCGACCGCGCGCGCCAGCAAGCGGCAGCCAGCGGCGAGCCCGCCGCCAGGCGCGACCTGCAGCGCGAGTACGGGCTGGCCGGTCAGCTACACCTGGTTAACTGGCTGCGCGACCGTTTCGGCGGCCACAACGGCCTGGGGCTGCATTTCGACGCGGCGAGCATGGACGCGCGTCAGTTCTTCGCCGCGCTGCCGCCGGAACAGCAGCGCGCCTACCTGCGCAATGTGTACTACGCCGAGCTCAAGGCATCCGGCCGCGAATACAACCAGGCGGGCGGCCCGCGCGAAGGCAGCTACCTGCGCGGCCGCGAAGCCATCGCCACGCTGTTCCCGACGCATGACGCGCAAGGCAACGCGCTCGCCTACCAGGGCGACCTGACCATGTTCAGCAGCGCCAACTACTACGCCGACCCGACCTATGCCCCCGCGACCAAGCGGCCGCTGAAGGGCGTCACCTACCTGCGGCGCGACGAGCACAACGCAGCCGGCAGGCCCGCCACCATCGGCGTGTACGACCTGCTGGACGCCGGCATCCACACCGATTTCGGCGGCGACATCAACATCATGACGCCGGGTGGCCGCACGCTGGTCGGCGTGGATGGCGGTTTCGTCCCCGGCGAAGGCTCGGGCGTGCTGACGCAGGGGGCGGGCGAGATCCAGATCTACGCCAATGGCAGCATCCTGCTGGGGCAGAGCCGCATTTTCACCACCTTCGGCGGCAACATCCTGGCGTGGTCGGCGCAGGGCGATATCAACGCCGGGCGCGGTTCCAAGTCCACCGTGGTCTACACGCCGCAGCGGCGTGTGTACGACGGCATCGGCCTGGTCAGCCTGTCGCCGACCACGCCGAACACCGGCGCGGGCATTGCCACGCTCAATCCCATCCCCGAGGTGCCGCAGGGCGACATCGACCTGATCGCGCCGCTGGGCACCATCGATGCCGGCGAAGCGGGCATCCGCGTGTCCGGCAACGTCAACCTGGCCGCGCTGCGGGTGGTCAATGCGGAGAACATCCAGGTGCAGGGCAAGGCGACCGGCATTCCCGTGCTGGCCGCGGTGAACGTCGGCGCGCTGAGCAACGCCAGCGCGGTAGCATCGCAGGCGGTGAGCGCCGCGCAGGACGCGATGCAGCGCGAGCGCACCGCGGCGCGCCAGGGATTGCCGTCGATCTTCACCGTGCGCGTGCTCGGCTTTGGGACGGATGGGGACGATGCCACGCCCAAGGCCAGGGAAGGGGCCAGGGCAGCGCCGGCCAGCTACGACCCCAACGGGGTGGTGCAGGTGCTGGGCCAGATGGAGCTGAGCGAAGCGCAGCTCAGCCAGCTGACCGCCACGGAGCGCCGCAATCTCCGGCGTTGACGCGGGGCGGGGCCCATCCGGATGCGGTGCGCGGGTGGGCCTCGATATGGGCGGGGATACAGGGATGGAGCGACTCGCGCGTAGCGCTGCCGCCGGCCGCGAGCTATCGCCCGGCCTGCTCTGGCGCAGGCCGTGGTGGGCGTGGCAAGCCTTGTCCTGCTGCATGGCGACCCTGGCCGCGCCGACGTTCCTCACCATCGGCGTCCTGCTGATGCGCGACGCCCGCAGCGATCATCCGGTCTTCTGGCCGTCGCTGATGGTCATCGTGGCGCTCGCCAATGCCGTGGCGATCCTGCGGATCAACCAGCTGCATCGGCGGGCCGCCTTCGCGCGGCGCGGGATGCTGGCCGTGCGGTACTTGTCTTCGGGCATGTCGGCCGGCTGCGCCATGCTCCTGATCCTGGGCTGGAGCACGGGCGCGCTGCCGGAAATGGTGGCGCCGGTGGTGGCCACGGCCGATGCCTCCGCGCCCGGGATCGAGGCCGCGCTGTGGAGCATAGGTATTGCCCTCGCATTCGGCATCGCTTCGTTCGCGCATGCTGGTGTCTTGCATGCCTGGATCGGCTTTCGCCATGCGCCGCGGCACGGTGCCTAGCCAGCGTTCTTCCGCACCACGGGCCGGGTGAAGATCAGCGCCGTCTCCGTGCCTGCGGTGTCAGGGTCGTACAGATCCCAGTCCAGCCCGCACAGCGAGAATCCCAGCGCGCGGTAAAAGCCGATGGCGGGATAGTTCGTATTCTGCGTTTCCGCGCGCAGGCAGCGGGCTGGCGTAGCTTGCAGCAGGCGGTTGATTTCCCCGAGCAGCACGCGGCCGATGCCGGTACCGCGGAATGACGGGGCGACGAAGATCGCGCTCAGCATGGCCGACCGGTTCCATCGCTCGAGCCTGACGGTGGCAAAGCCGCAGATGGCGCCGTTGGCGCTTTCGAAGACGAGCGCGTGATCCGCCCGCGCGCAATCCTGCTCGAAGCCCGACGCGTCATAGTGGTTGAGTACGGGCTGCCCCAGGATTTGTTCCACCAGCCAGATGCCGAGCGGGCCGCTTCTTACCGCGTAGATGCGATCGGTCCGGTAGCTGGTGTCGAGATTCAGGATGCCGGCGCCGTCGCGCGCCCAGTCGATCGATCTGATAGTCATGCGGGTGGTACGGTCAAACACGGTCCGTGCCGGCCCGGCGGGCCGGCGGCAGGCAATGGCTTCGCGGCGGTCAGCCCCGGCGGTGCGTGAGCCGGTGCCACCAGTACTGGAGGGGGTGGGTGTGCGTGGGGTAGACCACCGACTTGCGGAAGAAAACTGCCCTTACGGCAAACACATAGAGCAGCAGGACGGCTAAAGTCAGCACGATCGAGGCAATCATGGCGCGCTCCTGTGGCAATGAACTGGCCCGCTTTCCATTCTAGGCCGTGCGCGCCTGTCTCGCCTCAGGCTCGGGCAAAGCGTGGTCAATGTGGCTTACGCGCCAGTCCGGCGGCCCGCCGGCGCTATTCAGCGCGTGCGCAGCAGTGCTTCGATTTCCTCCGCGGCGCGCCTGAGGGGCGGCAGGTGGTGGCGTAGCAGGTGCGCCGCGTCGCGGCTGCCCAGCACCATGCTGAAGCCCAGCCCGGCCACCACTTTGCCGGAGGCCGCGCGCAGCGGCACCGAGATGCCCGCGTAGCCGTCCACCAGTTCGCTGACCAGCGTGCAGTAGCCATCGCTGCGTACCTGCCTGAGCGTGCGCGCCAGCGCCGTGCGCGAACTGACCGTGAACGGCGTGAGCTTGCGCAATTGCGCCGTCGCGAGATAGACATCGAGCGCCGCGTCGTCCAGCCCCGCCAGCAGCACGCGGCCGAGCGAGTGCGCGTATGCCGGCATGCGGCGGCCAACTCCCATGTCGACGCGCAGCATCTGCTGCGGCTCCTCGCGGGCCACCAGCGTCACCGATTCGCCGTCGAGCACGCCCAGCGAACACGTCTCCCCGGCTTCCACCGCGAGCGCCTTCAGGTAGGGCCCGGCCAGCCGCGGCAGGTCCATCGAGGCAAAGTAGGCAAAGCCCAGGTCCATCACGCGCGGCGTGATGGAAAAGTCGCGGCCGTCCTGCGCCACGTATCCGTTGTGCTGCAGCGTCAGCAACAGGCGCCGCGCGGCTGCCCGGGTGACGTCGAGTTGCTCCGCCACTTCCTGCATGGTGAGGCTGCCCGTGCAGGAGGCGAACAGCSGGAGCAGCGCCAGGCCGTTGGTCAGCGAATCGAGCAGCTCTTCCTTTTTTTGCGGGCTTGCGTGGGGGTTGTCGGGGCTGATCATGGAATGGCGAGAGCGAAATAGCGGGATTTTAGTGCGCTAAGCGCACTTGCGCGAAGCCGGCATGACTCCGTATGATATGCGTTTTGCGAACAAATGTTCGCAAAACGCGGTCCGACTCACAACGAGAGACGACCGGCAAGAAGAACACGATGGAGACAGCCATGAAGGTGATCAGCGCGCAGCAGGCTGCTGCGCTCGTGCAATCCCAGTGGACCGTGGCCAGTGCCGGCTTCGTGGGCGCCGGCCATGCCGAAGCGGTGACGGACGCGCTGGAGCGGCGTTTCCTGGAAGCCGGCTTGCCGCGCGACCTGACGCTGGTGTATTCGGCGGGGCAGGGCGATCGCGGCGCGCGCGGGGTGAACCACTTCGGCAATGCCGGCATGACCGGCCGCATCGTCGGTGGCCACTGGCGCTCCGCCACGCGGCTGGCGGCGCTTGCGATGGCCGAGGAGTGCGAAGGCTACAACCTGCCGCAGGGCGTGCTGACGCACCTGTACCGCGCCATCGCCGGCGGCAAGCCCGGCGTGATGACCAAGATCGGCCTGCACACCTTCGTCGATCCGCGTACGGCGCGGGACAGCCGCTACCATGGCGGCGCCGTCAACCGCAGCGCACAGCAGGCGATTGCCGAAGGACGCGCGAACTGGGTCGAGGCGATCGATTTCCGCGGCGACGAATACCTGTTCTATCCGAGCTTCCCGATCCACTGCGCGCTGATCCGCTGCACCGCCGCCGACACCCGCGGCAACCTGAGCACGCACCGCGAGGCCTTCCACCACGAACTGCTGGCGCTGGCGCAGGCCGCCCACAACTCCGGCGGCATCGTGATCGCGCAGGTGGAATCGCTGGTGGATCACCACGACAACCTGCAGGCCATTCATGTGCCCGGCATCCTGGTCGATTACGTGGTGGTGAGTGAGGAGCCGGCGCATCACCAGATGACGTTCGCGGAGTCGTTCAATCCGGCTTACGTCACACCGTGGCAAGGCGAGGCGGCAAGCGCCGCCAGCGCGCCCGCGCCGGCGGCGCCAACCGTGCTCGACGCCCGCACCATCGTGCAGCGGCGCGCGGTGCTGGAACTGGCGCGCCGGCAGCCGCGCGTGGTCAACCTCGGCGTCGGCATGCCGGCAGCGGTCGGCATGCTGGCGGTGGAGGCCGGCGTCGACGGCTTCACGCTCACGGTGGAAGCCGGCCCGATCGGCGGCACGCCGGCGGACGGCCTCAGTTTCGGCGCCTCTGCCTATCCGGAGGCGGTGGTCGACCAGCCTGCGCAGTTTGATTTCTACGAGGGCGGCGGCATCGACCTGGCCATCCTCGGGCTGGCCGAGCTGGACGGGCATGGCAACGTCAACGTCAGCAAGTTCGGCGAAGGCAGCGAAGCTCTGATCGCCGGGGTCGGCGGCTTTATCAACATCACGCAGAGCGCCAAGGCAGTGGTCTTCGTCGGCACGCTCACCGCCGGCGGCCTGGAAGTCCGCGCCGAAGACGGCGCCTTGCGCATCGTGCGCGAAGGCCGCGTGAAGAAGATCGTGCCGCAGGTCTCGCACCTGAGCTTCAACGGCCCTTATGTGGCCTCGCTCGGCATCCCCGTGCTCTACATCACCGAGCGCGCTGTCTTTGAGATGCGCCCCGACGCCATCGGCGCGGAGCACCTGACCCTGATCGAGATCGCGCCGGGCATCGACCTGCAGCGCGATGTGCTGGACCAGTGCGCCACCGCGGTCGCCGTGGCGCCCGACCTGCGCACCATGGATGCGCGGCTGTTCCGCGCCGGTCCGCTGAGGCTCTGAGGCCGCTGGGTAGCTGCCCGATAACTAACGGCCGGCCATGACCGGTCATGGAGGAGGCCATCGAAGCTTTGTCCTGTCTTTCCCGTTGGTTTTGCCGGATCGCCGACGCGCGCGCAGGCTGTGAAGCCGGCACGCGTCATTGCTGGATTACGTTTCATACACATCATGCAGAAGACAAGCCGTCGTATTTTCTCGCGCCGCCTGGGCGCGGCCATCCTGGGCGTTTCGCTGCCGCTGTGCGCGCCGCAGGCCTTCGCGCAAGCCTATCCGTCCAAACCGATCCGCCTGGTGGTGCCGTTCCCGCCGGGCGGCCCGACCGATACCGCCGCGCGCATCATCGGCCAGAAGATGGGCGAATCGCTCAAGCAGACGGTGCTGGTGGACAACCGCCCGGGCGCTTCCGGCACGATCGGCGCGGAAGCCGTCGCCAAGAGCGCGCCGGATGGCTACACGCTGATGGTGCTGGCCACGCCCACGCTGCTGGCTCCGCACCTGATCAGCCGCAAGGGCTACGACATCTTCAAGGATTTCACGCCGATCGGTTCCGCCTACGACCTGCCCATCGTCATGGTGGTCAACCCGCAGGCCATGCCCGAAGTGACCGACCTGCAGCAATACATCGCCCGCGCCAAGGCCAAGCCCGGCGCGCTCAACTACACCAGCGCCGGCAATGGCAGCTTTGGCCACCTGTCCACCGAACTGCTCAAGAGCACCGGGCATTTCGACGTGCAGCACGTGCCGTACAAAGGCAGCGCGCCGGCGATCTCCGATCTGCTGGCGGGCCAGGTGCCGATGATGTTCTCCGACATGATCGCGGCGCTGCCGCACATCAAGGCCGGCAAGCTGCGGCCCATCGCCGTGGGCTCGGCCAGGCGCGTTAGCTTCACGCCCGATGTGAAGACGGTGGCGGAGCAGGGCTTCCCCGGCTTCGAGGCAACCGCCTGGGGCGGCCTGCTGGCCCCGGCCGGCACGCCCAAGGATGTGATTGCCAGGCTGTCGGCCGAACTGAAGGCCGCGCTGGCTGATCCGGTGGTGCAGGAAAAGCTGCTGGGCGCGGGCACGGTCGCGGCCTACCAGCCGCCCGAGCAACTGGCGGCGCGCATCCGTAACGACTACAAGAAGTGGGGCAAGGTGATCCAGGACAACGGCATCAGGGGTGACTGAGGCGACTGAGGTTAGTCTCCTGCAGCCGCCGGCCGGATCGGGTCGGTAGGGAAGGAAAGGCCGGGCACGCGGGGGTTGTCCGGCCTTTTTCTTTTCACTGCGCCGAAGGCCGGGACGGCACGGGTTTGTCCGCGCGCGGCTCGTCATCCAGGGCCGGATGGCCGGGCAGTATCTGGTGCACGAGCGCAACCAGCGCCTGCGCCGCTGGCGAGAGCGAACGCCCGGCCAGCGAGACCAGGCCATAGGCGGCCTTGAGATCGATGGCGGGCGTCACCTGCAGCGGCACCAGCGTGCCGCTTGCCTCCTCGGCGCTCATCATGGCCCGCGGTACCAGGCCGACCGCATCGGTGTTGAGGATCAGCGTGCGCAGCGTGTGCATGTCGTCGCAGGTCACGGTGAGCAGTTCGCGCGCGTCTTCGCCGGCTTCGGCGTGGATGCGGCCGCGGAAGAACTCCGCCACCCGCGCCGGGATGCGTGGCCCCGCCACGGGAAACGCCAGCAGCTCGGTCAGCGCGATCGCGCCGCACGCTGCCAGCGCATGGTCCCTGCGCACAAAGAAGCTGGTTTCGAGCGCGCGCAGCCGCTCGATGCGCAACTGGGGCTGCTCTTTCAGGCTCTGGCTTTCACCGACGAAGAAGTCCAGTTGCTCGGCTTTGAGCTTCTGCGCCATCGAGGGCGTGTCCGCGATCTCGATATCGATGCGCAGCTTTGGATAGCGTGCCAGCAGCGCCGTCAGCACCGGCTCCATCAGGAAGGCCGCGGCAAACGGCCCGAATCCCACGCTAACTTCACCCATCTCCACATCGCGCAGCAGATCGAGATCCCGCCGCAGTTCCCGGCCCTCGCGCAGCATGCGGCGCGCGCGCTCCAGCACGATGCTGCCGGAAGCCGTGGGCCGCGCCTTGCCGTAGCTGCGGTCCAGCAACTGGCTGCCGAACTCCGCTTCCAGGCCCTGGATGCTGCGCGACAGCGCCGGTTGCGACAGGTGCAGCACGGTGGCGGCACGCGCAAAGCTGCCTTGTTCGATCAGCGTGACGAAATGATGCAGGCGGCGCAGGCCCATGATTTTGCTTTTAATGCATGGAAAACTGAAAAATATTGCATTGGACGTATTTTCTCAAGTCGGTAAGCATGTCCCTCACCATTAAAAGAAGATTTCAGGAGACACAGATGATTCGACGCGCTTTTCTCGCGCTGGCCCTTGGCGGCACGTCCCTCATGACCTCCCATGCGATGGCGGACGCCTATCCGGTCAAGCCGCTGCGCGTGGTGGTGCCGTACGCGGCCGGCGGCGGCAGCGACATCGTGGCGCGTGCGTTAGGCGAAAAACTGAGCAAGAAGCTCGGCCAGCCCATCATTGTGGATAACAAGGCCGGTGCCTCCGGCATCATCGGCACCGATGCGGTGGCCAAGGCGGCGCCGGACGGCTACACGCTCCTGGTCACGATCACGCAATCGGTGCTGACCAACCAGTTCCTCTACAACAGGCTGCCCTACGACCCGCGCAAGGACCTGACCCTGGTCAATGTGATCGCCGATGCGCCGCTGGTGCTGGTCACCACACCGTCGCTGCCGGTCAGGTCGGTCAAGGAACTGGCTGATTACGGCCGCGCCCACAAGGGCAAGGTCAGCTACGCGTCCTGGGGCGTGGGCTCCTATCCGCACCTGGCTGGCGCCTACTTCAGCAAGGTCACGCACGGGGAGATGGTGCACGTGCCGTACAAGGGCGAAGCGCCCATGCTGCAGGACTTGCTGGGTGGCCAGGTGCAGTGGGCCGTGGCCAGCGTGCTGTCGGCCAAGCCTTACATCCAGAGCGGCAAGCTCAAGGCGATCGCGGTGACCGGTACGCAGCGCAGCCAGGTGCTGCCGGACCTGCCGACCTTCGCGGAAGCCGGCATGGACGACAACGCCTTCAAGGTGCTGGGCTGGATCGGCTTGCTGGCGCCGGTCGGCACGCCCGCGCCGGTGGTGGCGCGACTGGATGAAGAGGTGCGGGCGCTGATCCAGACGCCGGACATGCAGGCGCGCTTCTCCGCGCTTGGATTGCGTCCGGTGGGCAGCACGCCTGCCCAGTCGCAGGCCATCTTTGCGCGCGAGTGGCCGGTGTGGAAGACGCTGGTGGCGGAGTCGGGCGCGAAGCTGGACTGAGCAAGAAGGCAAAAAAAAGCGGGCCGCATGCGGTCAATGCATGCGGCCCGTTTTCAGCGGCGTAGCCGGCCAGCCGTCAGTTGCTGGCGGCGTTGCCCGGTTCGATCCTTGGCCCGCCGGCGGCGTGGCTGGCGTGCGTCAGCGGCAATACCTGTGCATCCTCCTGGTGCGCCGCGGCTGCCGCGAGGCCGGGGACCAGTCCCTGCAGCGAGCCGCCGGTCAGGCCCACCTCCTTCAGCAGCGAATCGATCAGCGGCGCATGCGCACGGTAGGACAGCGCGGCGGACATCGCCTGCTCGGCGAGATTGCCGTTGCCATTTCCATTCCCATTGCCTGCGTCGCCGGTGCCCGCCACGGCGCCGCCGCGGTTGAGGCCGTCGACTTGGATGATCTTGATGCCGTCGATCGCCTTCATCGGCTCCACGGTCTGCTGGATCACGCCCGGCAGCGCCTGCAGCAGCGCCAGCTTGAACTTCAGGCTGGTCTGGTCCGACGACAGCGCGTTGATGGCGTCGTTGAGCGCGCGCTGTGCCTCGGCTTCGGCCAGCCCCTTCTTGCGCGCCGCCTCGGCCAGTTCGACGATGGCGGTGGCCTGCATCTGCGCCGCCTCGCGCTCGGCGCGCGCCTGCGTGGTGACGTGCACGGCCTGGGTTTCGGCCTCCTGCGCGGCTTCGATCAGGGCCACCTGCTTGGCCCGGTCGGCTTCGGCGGTACGCCGCGTGGTCTCCACCATCTGCTCGGCCTTGACCGCTTCAGCCAGCGCCTCGTTGGCGCGGCCCTGCGCCTGCGATTGCGCTTCCGATTTGGCGGCGATCACGATGGCCTTTTCCTGCTCGGCGATCTCCGTTACCTTGGCCTGCTCGATGGCCGCCATCTGGGTAACGCGCTGCTGTTCGATCTCCTTGACCCGCACATCGCGCTCGGCCTCAACCTTGCGCGTGCGCACGGCCTGCTCGCGCTGGATCTCGGACTCCTGCACCTGGCGCTCGGCGGTGATGCGGCTTTGCTCGGCTTCCTGGCGGCGCTCCGCTTCGTAGGAGGCGATGCGCGCGTTCTGCTCGGCGGTGCGGGTTTTCACCTGCTGTTCCTGTTCGAGCTTCATGAACGATTCCTGCTGCTCGATCTCCAGCTTTTTGGCCAGCGCATCGCGGTTCTTCTCGCGCACCGAGACTTCGGTGTCCTGCTCGACTTCGTTGCGCTCCTTGCGGCGGCGCTCGGTTTCCTGCGTGAGCTTGGTCAGGCCCTCCGCGTCGAAAGCGTTGTTGGGGTCGAAGAACTCCTTCGAGGTCTGGTTGAAGTTGGTCAGCGACACGCTCTCCAGCTCCAGTCCGTTCTTGGTCAGGTCTTCGGCGACGGTGTTCTGCACCCCCTGCACGAACTGCTCGCGCGCGTCCTGCAGGTCCTGCATGCTCATCTGCGCCGCGGTGGAGCGCAGCGCATCAACGAACTTGTCGTCCACCAGCGCGCGCAGGCTCTCCGGCGCCAGCGTACGCTGGCCCAGCGTCTGGGCGGCGGTGGAGACGCCCTCCACGGTGGGTTTGACGCGCACAAAGAAGGCCACCACCACGTCGACCCGCATGCGGTCCTTGGTGATCAGGCTGTCGCGCGAGGCGCGGCTGACCTCCAGCTTGAGGGTGTTCATATTGATCGGGATGATTTCATGGAACACCGGCAGCACGATGGCGCCGCCGCTCATGATCACCTTTTGCCCGCCCAGGCCGGTACGCACGAAGGCGCGTTCGGCGGAGGCGCGCGTGTACAGGCGCGAGAAGATCAGGCCGATGATGCACAGGCCGATTACGCCGGCCAGGCCGACGACACCCCAGAAGATGATGGAATCCATATTGATTCAGACGCTCCTTGAAAACTTGGAAGAGACCGTGGAAAGACAAAGACGGCTGGCTGGCCGCACCCGCGGTGCCGCTACAGCAGGTCGGGCCGCGGGTTGACGATGGCGCGATACAAGGTGCCCGATGCGCGCGCGACGATCAGTACRGTTTCACCGCGTGGAAAGCGCTGGCCCGGCACATCCGGTTCGACCCGGATGTAATGCGGCTGGCCATACTCGTCCACCAGGCGCGCTTCCGCCGGATTGCCGCTGGAAGCCTCGCCGACGGTGACCTGCGCCACACGCCCGACGAAGTCGAGCTCGGAAACGGCGGACGACTCGTCCTGCGGGAAGTACTGCCCCACCAGGCCACCGGTCATGCGGACGAAGGGCAGGGCGCCCAGCGTGGCCAGCACGACCGCCACCGGCACCGGCAGCAGATGGCCGGCCGCCGCGGCCAGCACCCATTGCAGGACCAGGCCGACGATGGCGAAGCCCATCAGGAACAGGACCACCAGCATCAGCAGCGGCACGCGTCCCACATGCAGCCAGCCGAGGAACTGGCCGATCGCGCCCGCATCGGCCGCGCTGGCGTCGCTGTGGTCGATGGCGAAATGCGTGACGAGGAAGCTGTCGGCCTGCTGCGACAGGCCGAGGCCCAGCAGCAGGGCCAGCGCCTCCAGCACGCCGATCAATACCATCAGGCCAATCGCCACCACGAACGGGGCATTGCCCGGCAATAACAGCTGATTCATTTGGGTTCTTTTTGTGCTGAATCGGTCGGGATCGGCGTTTGTTGTCCGGTGCTCAGGAGCGGGTACCGTCGCGCCCGGCCTTCAGGCGCTCAAGCCGTTCGTTGATGCGCTGTTCCTTGTGCAGCGTTTCCAGCCGCTTCAGCAGGGTGGCGTCGGCGCCTGAACTGCCGACGCCGAGGCCGGCGACGCCCGTGGCGGCGGTCATGGCGCGGTTGAAACCTTGTTCGAGCTGCTCGGCGCGGACACCCGCGCCGGCCCCGGCAGGCGCGCTGCCGCTGCCGCCAGCGCGTTCGGCCACGGCGCGCGCGGCCACCATCCCGGCCAGCGCCTGTTCCATCTCGGCGCGCTTGGCGCGCAGGCCCAGCAGGTCGGTCTCGGTCGCCACGGACTTTTCCACCGCTTCCTGCAAACTGGCGTTGAGCGTGCCGAGCTGGTCCTCCAGGTCGATCTGGCGCTCGGTCCCCGCGCGCGCCGCGTCGTCGTCGCCGTGGTTGAGCGCAATCGTCACCTGCTCGTCGAGCCGCTCGATCTCGTTGTTGAGCCGCGCGATGGCCTTGGCGGCCTGGTGCTTGGCCGCCTCGTGCTGGCCGAGCCCGACCCGCGCCTGCGCGATCACCTCGTCGAACTCGCGCAGGTACTGCTCCAGCACAGCTTGCGGCGTACGGCTTTCCAGCGAGCTGACCAACGCGTGCACATTGGCGGTCAGCAGTCGTTTCACGCGGTTACCCAGGCCTTCTGTCGTCATGATGTGATTCCTCGGTGCAACGTTAAGACGCCGCGCAGCAAAGGCGGCGCAACAAGAAACGCGTTCAGTCAGGCTGCCGTGCGCTATGTATCAGTTTTGCCAGTTCTAACACTTCCGGTACGTAAGCGTCCAGTACGGCGGGATCATAGGCCGGGGTGCGCTGGGTCACCGCGAGGCGCAACAGGCCGAGCAGCATGCGCATGGCGCGGGCAGTGAGGCGAGCCTCCAGCTCCCTTGCCTGCGCCGGTGCCCGGTCGCCGGACGGCACGCCCGCGATCAGGCTGGCCATCAGTTCGGGCAATTGCATGGCCAGCATCGGGACGATTTCCGAGTGCTGCTGGTGCTCATGCTCCAGGGTTTGGGTGGCGTCGAGCAGGGGACGCAGCTGTTCGCGCAGGAGCGCGACGCAGCCGATGTAGTCGGACGAGCCGTCCGCGCGCCGGCGCGCGTCGGCCAGCAGGGCACGGATCTTGTCGCTGGGACTGCTGGCGCCCGGCAACTCGATGCCGGCCAGCCAGGCGAGGTCTTCTTCGGGAATGCGGACGGAGACGGTTTGCATCTGGTTCTGCCTGGTTCGGATCACTGGAACCAAGCATAGGTCACTCGCCACTCTTTGTATACGTTTGTAAACAAAAAATGACATTTCACCGGTCCAGCGTGGCGAGCGGCGGCGGCAGGCAGGACCTCAAGCGCGAGCGGCGGCGAATCGCTCGCCGCCACGCCGCAAAGCCAGGCCCGGTGCGACTCTTGGGCAAACCAGCCTTGCAAAGGCCGGGTTTGGGGGTGCCGTGCCCGCGTGACACGAAATTGAAATCCGCCCGGCCGAAACTGGCGTAGCCGCCACACTCGCACTACCCTTATCAGGGCTGCAAATGCTACAATCTAAGTCTTTGATTTACATGAGCTATTGATCTCGCGGCGGAATCGCCCTGCAGAGGCAAGGACAGACGACGGTTCGCGGCGGTCGCGCCAGCAGGGCGCGCACCATGCGGCCGGGCCTTAAATCCATGCGCAGATCTCCCCCGCTCGGTTCAAGACGCGTGTCCGTTGGCGCCGGGTTCGCCTCCTGCAAGACACGGAAACCATGACGACTACGACCACCGACCAGACCACCCCCGAGATCACCTTCGACAGCTTCGGCCTGGACGCCCGCATCCAGCGCGCATTGTCCGAGCAGGGCTACACCAAGCCCACGCCCATCCAGGAGCAGGCGATCCCCGTGGTCTTGCTCGGCAAGGACGTGATGGGCGCGGCGCAAACCGGCACCGGCAAGACCGCCGGCTTCGCGCTGCCGATCATCCAGCGGCTGCTGCCGATGGCCAATGCCAGCGCCTCGCCGGCGCGCCACCCGGTGCGTGCCCTGATGCTGACCCCCACGCGCGAACTGGCCGACCAGGTCTACGACAACGTGGCCCGCTACGCGCGCTTCACCGATCTGCGCAGCACGGTGGTGTTCGGCGGGGTCGACATGAACCCGCAAACCGATGCCTTGCGCCGCGGCGTGGAAATCCTGGTGGCCACCCCGGGCCGGCTGCTCGATCACGTGCAGCAGAAATCGGTGAACCTGTCGCAAGTGCAGATGCTGGTGCTGGACGAGGCCGACCGCATGCTCGACATGGGCTTCCTGCCCGACCTGCAGCGCATCATCAACCTGCTGCCGGCACAGCGCCAGACGCTGCTGTTCTCGGCCACCTTCTCGAACGAAATCAAGCGGCTGGCCGCCAGCTACCTGCGCGAGCCGGTCACCATCGAAGTGGCGCGCAGCAACTCGGCCAACGAGAACGTGCGCCAGACCGTGTTCCAGGTCGAAGACGGCCACAAGCAGGCCGCCGTGGTGCATCTGCTGAAGAAGCGCGCCGCCGAAGGCCTGTCGCGCCAGTGCATCGTCTTCGTCAACAGCAAGATCGGCTGCTCGCGCCTGGCGCGCCACCTGGAGCGCGAGGGCATCAACGCCGCCGCCATCCATGGCGACAAGACCCAGACCGAGCGCATGCAGACGCTCGATGGCTTCAAGCAAGGCAGTATCGATGCCCTGGTCGCCACCGACGTGGCGGCGCGCGGCCTCGATATTCCCGACATGCCGTGCGTGATCAACTTCGACCTGCCGTACAGCGCTGAAGACTACGTTCACCGTATCGGCCGTACCGGCCGTGCCGGCGCGAGCGGCGACGCGCTGTCGATTTACGTGCCGGGCGACGAGCGCCTGTTGGTCGATATCGAGAAGCTGCTCAAGCGCAGCATCCCGCGCACGCCGCTGGAGGGTTTCGATCCCACCGGTGCCAGCGCCCGTGCCGAGGAAGGCGACCGCCGCCGCGCACGCAGCAGCGACGTGCGCCGCCCGCGCGGCAATGGCGAGAGCGAGGAACCGCGTCCGCGCCGGAACGATCCGGCCAGCTCGCGCAACGCGTTCCGTCCGTCCGACGACTCTTTCTTCTCGCGTCCTTACGAGCCGAGCAGCAGCGCGATTGCCGCCCAGCCCGACGTGACGGATAGCAACGCCGCCGCCTTTGGCCGTGGCCGTCCGGCGCCCAAGCGGCAACTGGCGGCGCTGCTTGGCGGCGTGCCGCGCAAGTCCTGAGCCGGCCGGCGCGAAGCGTTTTGCCGCAGCCAACAAAAAAGCGCCCGAGGGCGCTTTTTTGTTGGCTGGACGTCAGGCTTGCACGGTGTGCGGTTGCGCGAAGCTCCGCCGGATTCAAGGCGCTGGAAGGCATACAGCTGGCCTTTACCTTTACGCAGGGGCAGGGTCAAACGCCAGTCTTGTATTCCTGCACGGTACCCGCCGCCAGGTTCCGCGGCAGCGCGGCCCAGCCCGCCGTGGCATCGCTCAGCCAGCTGTCCACCGATTGCGCGTGGCYCGCCAGCCCCAGGTGCGCGCCGGCCGTGCGCAGCGCCGCCAGCGGATCGAGCTCGTCGATGGCCTGCGCRCCGCTTTGCTTGCTGAGTTTCTCGCCGAGCGCGTTGGTCACCACCGGCACGTGCAGGTACGACGGTGTCGGCAGCCCCAGCAGATGCTGCAGGTGGATCTGCCGCGGCGTGGAATCGAGCAGGTCGGCGCCGCGCACGATATGCGTGATGCCCTGATGGCCATCGTCGACCACCACGGCCAGCTGGTAGGCCCACAAGCCGTCGGCGCGGCGCAGCACGAAGTCGCCAAGCTCGGTCGCCAGGTTCTGGCATTGTCGGCCTTGCCAGCGATCGTCGAAGCAGATCAGCGCGGCATCGCCGTCCGGCACCCGCACCCRCCAGGCGCGCGGCAGCTTGCCATGCAGGCCATCGCGGCAGGTGCCGGGATAGGCCAGGGTCTGGCGCCGTTCGCGCGCATGCAATAGCGAGTCCGCGATTTCCTTGCGCGAACAGCCGCAGGGATAAATCCGATGATCGGCGTCCAGCTTGCGTAGCGCCTCGGCATAGCGCGCCTCGTGCCGGCTCTGCCACTGCGGCGGCTCGTCCGGATGCAGGCTGAGGCGGGCCAGCGCCTGCAGGATCTGCAGGTCGGCGCCGCGCACGCAGCGGGGATAGTCGATGTCTTCGACGCGCACCAGCCAGCTCCCGCGATGGGCGCGGGCGTCAAGCCAGCTGGCCAGCGCGGTGACGAGCGACCCCATATGCAGCGGGCCGGTGGGGGAGGGGGCAAAACGGCCCCGGTAGCCGGGCACCGGGCTCGGGTGGGCGGACATGGCGGCGGCGCGTTAGTCGGGCTGGCCCGGCTGTTGTTGGAGCAGGGCTTGCGCCAGGCGCGGATCTTCCAGCTTGTTGGCCCACCATTGCAGCGCCTTGCCGCGCGTGCTGGTGCGCCAGGCCACCTTGAAATTGCCTGGGTTGCGCACTTCGAGGGTTTCGCGCGCCAGCAGCACGCCGCTCTCGATGAAGGGCTGCGCCATCGGCGCCGGCAGCCAGCCGCAGCCCAGCCCGCGGATCTGCGCCTCGAGCTTGTCGCGCATGGTGGGCACCACCAGCACGTCCTGTCCGGCGAGCACGCCATGGGTGCGGGCCGGCAGGTTGCGCGAGGTATCGCCCACCGCCACGATGCGATGCTTGGCGATCTGCAGGGTGGTCAGCGGACCCGGTTCGTTCGCCAGCGGATGATGCGCGGCCACAGCGAAGACAAAGGGCATGGTGCCCAGCGGGCGTACCTGGAAACCCTGGGTGCTCGGCGCATCGTAGGCGCCGCCGATCACCAGGTCGGCGCGGCTGCTGACCAGCGCATCCCAGGCACCGCCCAGCACCTCCTTGGCAAAGCGCAGCCGGGTGGCGGTGTTCTCGGTGTAGAAGTCGTGGATGACCGGCAGCAGGGCACGGAAGTTGATCAGGTCGTCCACCACGATGGTCAGCGTGGCTTCCCAGCCGGTGGCCAGCCGCTTGACGCGGCGGGCCAGGTCGTCCGCGGCGTGCAGCAGGTGGCGGCCCTCGTCCAGCAGGGCGCGTCCGGCGGGGGTGAGTTCGGCGCGGTGGCGGCGGCGGTCGAACAGCAGGACGTCCAGGTCCTCCTCCAGCTTGCGTACCACATAGGTAAGCGCCGAAGGCACTTTGCCCATCTCGTGCGCGGCGGCGGCAAAGCTGCCTTTGCGCTCGATGGCATCGAGAACTTCCAGGGATTCGAGAGAGAGTGCCATGTTCAGAAATTCTGAATGAATACTTCTAAGATCGTCCCGCCAAATATACGCCTGCCACCCTAAACTGCCTAGTATTGAAACGTAGTGCAAGGCCAGAGCTAGGTTTTAACCCAGCTGCTGCGCCGACAAGGCCTGAAGGAGGGCCGTCAAAATGATTGAAATCAGAAAGGCGGGCGAACGCGGTTTCGCGGATCATGGCTGGCTCAAGTCTTATCACACCTTTTCCTTCGCGGACTACTACGATCCCAAGCACGTCCAGTTCGGGCCGCTGCGCGTCATCAATGAGGACCGCGTCGCACCGGGCATGGGTTTCGGCACCCACGGCCACCGCGACATGGAAATCATCAGTTATGTGCTGGAAGGCGAACTGGCCCACAAGGACAGCATGGGCAACGGCAGCGTGATCCGCCCCGGCGATGTGCAGCGCATGAGCGCGGGGACCGGCGTGCGCCACTCGGAGTACAACCACGCCGCGCACGACACCACGCACTTCCTCCAGATCTGGATCCTGCCGGAGAAGGCCGATCTCGAGCCCGGCTACGAGGAAAGGCGCTTCGAGCCCGCGGAAAAGCGCGGCCGTCTGCGCCTGGTCGGCAGCCGGGACGGCGCCGAGGGCTCGGTGGTGATCCATCAGGACATGCGCCTGTATGCCGGCCTGTTCGACGGCGATGAATCCGCCACGCTGGCCCTGGCGCCAAAGCGGCGTGCCTACGTGCATGTGGCGCGCGGGCGCGTCACCGTCAACGGCAAGGCACTGGAGGCGGGCGATGCCGCGCAGCTGGAAGGGGCAGACGCGGTGGCCCTGACCCATGGCGATGGTGCCGAAGTGCTGGTGTTTGACCTGCCCTGAAGCGCCGCTTGAAGAGCACGCAGCCCGCCCGCCATGCCGGCGGGCTGCGGCGCTTTCTCTGGGCGGGTTTGCCGTGTGCTATCGTCTCGCTATAGATAAGCGACCGGGCCGGCACACGTGCCGCCTGGCGTGCCCTGGCCTTCGACATCCACTCCAGAGATGACTTTTGTATCTGTCCTCCTCGCGCTGATCGCCGAGCAGTTCCGCGCCCTGGGCCGCAACAATCCGATCTACGACATCGTGCGCGTGCTGGCCGAGCGGGCGGAGCACGCCTTCGACACCGGGCGCCCGCGCGATACGGCGCTGGCCTGGTTCACGGTGGTGCTGCCGCTGACGCTGACCGCCATGGTGGTGCACTACCTGCTGGCCTCCATCAGCGTGGCGCTCACGCTCGCCTGGAACGTCCTGCTGCTCTACCTGACCCTCGGTTTCCGGCAATTCAGCCACTTCTTCACCGATATCCACGAAGCGCTCAATCGCGACGATCTGCCGCGCGCCCGCGCGCTGCTGCACCAGTGGACCGGTCTCGAAACCCTTGAAATGCCTGTCACCGAGATCGTGCGGCATACGCTGGAAGCCGCCATCGTGGCGGTCCACCGGCATGTGTTCGGCGTGTTCTTCTGGTTCCTGGTGCCGATCGGCCCGGGTGGTGTCATCTTGTACCGCATCGCCGAATACCTCGCGCGCCACTGGAACCTGCCTTCCACCGAGCGCAGCCCCGCGCTGGGGCGGTTTGCCGCGCGGGCCTTCTACCTGCTGGACTGGATCCCCTCGCGGCTGACCGCGGTCGGTTTTGCCATCGTCGGTAATTTCGAGGATGCGGTCTATGCCTGGCGCAACCACGCGCGCAAGTGGAACGATGCCGTCAACGGCATCCTGCTCGCCAGTGGCGGCGGCGCGCTTGGCGTGCGCCTGGGCGCGCCGCTGGCCGAGGAGGATTCCACCGTGGTGCTGCGCACCAGCCTGGCCGGCCCGGCCATCGACTATGCGCCCGGCATGGAAGACGACAGCGAGCCTGAGCCGGCCGCGCCTGAATTCGGCATGGAGCCGAACGTGCGTACGCTGCAATCGGCGATTGGGCTGGTGTGGCGTGCCGTGGTGCTGTGGATGCTGCTGCTGGCGATGCTGTCGCTGGCGCTCTGGGTCGGCTGAGCCGGATTGCCATCCCGCTATCGCCAACGCCCGCGCTTGCCGCGGGCGTTTTGTTGGGTGCGCTCTTTTGTGCGCCTATGTACTCTTATGCGCGCTAAGGCTGCCGCGGCGCCCCGCATTGCCAGCACGAATTGAACTGCGCTTCGTGCCATTCCCCGCATGACAGGCATTGCCACCGTGGCCCCGGCTCCGGATTGGCCGCCGCGCGCAATACCGCCCAGGCCTGGGTTTCCATTTCGTCATCGATCAGCCAGACCTGCGGTGCGCTCTCGCGAAACGGGATATCGCCCATCGCGCCGGCCAGCCAGGTATTGCGCATTTCGGCACGGATGCCAGCGGCTTCCAGCAAGTTCTGGCAGTGTGCCGCATGGACTAGGGAAGGGGTCGAGAGCAGTAGTTTCATGGGGATCGGGCATGCCGTTGCAGGCACGCCCGATCACCTTACCACGGCTTTTGCTGGCGGGATTCGTGCAGCAGTTGCGTGTAGAGCTGGTGGCGCCGTCCGGAGATCTCGCCCGCCTTCATCGATTCCAGCACGCCGCAGCCGGGCTCGTTGATGTGATGGCAGTTGTAGAAGCGGCACTCGGTCAGGCGCGGACGGAATTCCGGGAAGGCACGCTCCAGCATGCCTTCGCTCAGGTGATGCAGGCCGAATTCCTGGAAGCCCGGCGAATCGATCAGGCAGCCACGCTGGCGGGCCTGGGGATCATTGCTTTCGCCATCCATGGTTGCGTCGCCATCCACGCTGGCCGGCAGGTGGTAGAGGCGGGTAAAGGTGGTGGTGTGCTTGCCCGAATCCAGCTTGGCCGAGATTTCCCGCGTCTGCGCTTCCACGCCGGGGATCAGCAGGTTCAGCAGCGAGGACTTGCCCATGCCCGACTGGCCGATCAGGATGCTGGCGCGGTGCGCCAGTTGCGGGCGCAGTTGCGCCAGCGTATCTTCCGGCGAGCCGTGCACGGACAGGAACAGCGTCTCGTAGCCCAGCTCCTGGTATAGCGCCAGCCGGCCGCGGGCTTCTTCCAGCCGCTCGGTCAGGTCGATCTTGTTGAGGATGATCAGCGGCCGGATGCCGAGCGCCTCGGCCGACACCAGCGCACGCCCGAGCAGGTCTTCCGAGAAGCCCGGCTCGGTCGCCAGCACGATGACCACCTGGTCGATATTGGCCGCCAGCAGCTTGGACTTGAACTGGTCGGAGCGGTGCAGCAGGTTCTTGCGCGGCTTGAAGCCGGTGATCACGCACTGGTCGGAGGCGGCGCGCTCGATGGTGACGCGGTCGCCCACCGCGCACTCGCTGCGCTTGCCGCGCGGGAAGCCGTGCAGGCGGCTGCCGTCGTCCAGCTCGATCACATAGTGGCGGCCGTGCGCGGCGACGATCAGCGCCTCTTCGGCGGCGGCGCCATTGGCGTTGGCTTTGGCAGCGCTTGCGGCGCGCTGCGGGCCTCCCCGGGCGGCGCGGCTCATGCCTGCGCCAGCAGGCGGTCGATCCGCTGTGCCGCTGGTGGGTGCGAGTAGTAGAACGCGCTGTAGATCGGGTCGGGCGTCAAGGTGGAGGCGTTGTCCTTGTAGAGCTTGACCAGTGCCGAGACCAGGTGGCCGGCATCGGTCTGGCCGGCGGCGAAGGCATCGGCCTCGAACTCGTGGCGGCGCGAGGTCTGGCTGGCCAGCGGCCCCAGCAGGAAGGTGAAAACAGGCAGCGTCAGGAAGAACAGCACCAGGGCAAGCGCATGGTTGGTGGTGCCGAGATTGGGCAGCACGCCCAGGCCCGTGTAGAACCAGGTACGGCTGGCCAGCCAGCCCAGCGCGGCCAGGAAGGCCAGGCTCAGCGCGAAGCTCACCAGCATGCCCTTGAGGATATGGCGGCGCTTGAAGTGGCCGAGCTCGTGCGCGAGCACGGCTTCGATCTCGTCGTCGGCCAGGCGCTCCATCAGGGTGTCGAAGAAGACGATGCGCTTGGCGGCGCCGAAACCGGTGAAGTACGCGTTACCGTGCGCGCTGCGCTTGCTGCCGTCCATCACAAACAGGCCACGGCTGCGGAAGCCGCATTTTTCCAGCAGGCGCTTGATGCGCGCTTCCAGCGTGGCGTTGGCGAGCGGCTCGAAGCGGTTGAACATGGGCATGATCACCGAGGGCGCAATCATCTGCACGAAGATCGTGAAGGCGATCCACGTCAGCCACGTCCATACCCACCAGTATTGCCCCATATGTTCCATGAGCCACAGGACGGCAAGCAACAGCGGCAGGCCCAGCGCGCAGCCGACGACGGCCATCTTGGCCAGGTCGGCCAGGTAGAGCTTCCAGCTCATGCGGTTGAAGCCAAAGCGCTGCTCGATGCCGAACTGGCCATAGAGCGAGAAGGGCAGGTCGACCAGCCCGCCGATCACGGCCACGCTGCCGACCAGCGCCACGCTGTAGGCATAGCCCGGGCCGAAGGTGCCGAGCCAGAACTGGTTGATCCACTGCAGCCCGCCCAGCATGGTCAGGACGATCAGCAGGCCGGCGCCGGCCAGCACTTCCAGCATCGACAGCCGGGTGCGGGCGATGGTGTAGTCGGCCGCCTTCTGGTGCGAGGACAGCGTGATGCTGTCGGCAAAGCGGCTGGGTACCGCATGACGGTGTTGCGCCACATGGCGCACCTGGCGGGCTGCCAGCCAGAGCTTGGTCAGCACCATCAGCATCAGGGCGGCTAGGAACAGAAACGTGAACATCGGGCAGAGCCTTGTCGTGTAAAGCCGTCGCGTACGCGGGGGCGGCCGGATCGCCGGAGCGGGTGCCGGACCGCTTTGGAACCGGGAGCGGCAGCGGATATGCGAGAATTATAAGTTGTTCGCGCCCTCCGACCGTGTTTGTCATCGGGAACTCGGGCGCGCCTTCTTCTTTGCCTCTCCTTCGATTGCAGTCCAGATGACCAGCCAAAATACCCACGTGCCCAGCGGCGCCAAATCCGTCAAGAGCGAAAACAACCTGATCTGGCTGGACATGGAGATGACCGGCCTGATGCCGGACACGGACCGCATCATCGAGATTGCCATCGTCGTGACCGACTCCGAGCTCAATATCCTGGCCGAAGGCCCGGTGCTGGTGATCCACCAGGAAGATGCCGTGCTCGACGGCATGGACAACTGGAACAAGGGCACCCATGGCCGCTCGGGCCTGATCGACAAGGTCAAGGCCTCGACCCTGACCGAAGCCCAGGCCGAGGCCGAGCTGCTGGCCTTCCTCAAGCGCTGGGTGCCGGCCGGCAAGTCGCCCATGTGCGGCAACTCGATCTGCCAGGACCGCCGCTTCATGGCGCGCTACATGCCCAAGCTGGAGGCGTTCTTCCACTACCGCAACCTCGACGTGTCCACGCTGAAGGAACTGTGCAAGCGCTGGGAGCCGGCCATCCACAAGGGTTTCGTCAAGCGCCAACTGCACACCGCGCTGGCCGATATCCTGGAGTCGGTGGAAGAGCTGCGTTACTACCGCACCCACTTTATCCGCCATTCCGCGCCGGCGGCAGCGGCAGCGGGCGAAGCGCCCGCCGCGCCCGAGGCTCCGGCCGCTCCGGCCGCCTGATCCGCACCATCCAACGTCACTTCCGAGGCGCCCCGAGGGGCGCCTCGGTCCAACTGCCGCCCTCCCATGCTCGCGCGCATCGTCTCGATTATCACGCCGGTCATCCTGATCATCCTGGTGGGCTGGCTTTACGGGCGCCGCGCGCATCCGGACATGTCGGGCATCAACCGGGCCACGCTCGACGTGATCGCGCCGCTGCTGGTGGTGTCGGCCTTTGTCAGCAAGGAATTCGTGCTGGCCGACCAGCTTGTGCTGCTGGGTTGCGCGGTGGCCGTGGTGCTGGGTTCCGGGCTGCTGGCCTGGCTGGCCGCGCGGCTGCTGCGGGTGGATCCGCGTACCTTCGTGCCGCCGATGATGTTCAACAACTGCGGCAATATGGGCTTGCCGCTATCGGTGTTCGCCTTCGGCCCGGTCGGCCTGGCGCCGGCGGTGGCGTTGTTCGCCGCGTCCAACCTGATGCACTTCACCATCGGCATGAAGATCGTCAACCGGCATGCGTCGGTCACGCAGATCGCGCGCAATCCGATGGTGCTGGCGACGGTGCTGGGGGTGGCCTTGTCGCTGGCGCGGCCGTGGTTCGCGCTGCCTGAGCCGGTGTTCCAGTCGATCAAGCTGCTGGGCGATGCGACCGTGCCCTTGATGCTGTTCGCGCTGGGCGTGCGCATGAAGGACGTGAGCCTGCGCAACTGGGGCATGGGCGCGATCGGCGCCGTGGCCTGTCCGCTGACCGGCATCGCCTGCGCCTTGCTGCTGGCGCAACTGGTGCCGCTGACCCAGCTCCAGCGCGGGCTGCTGTTTGTGTTCGCGTCGCTGCCGCCGGCCGTGCTCAACTTTCTCGTGGCCGATCATTTCCGGCAGGAGCCGGATCAGGTGGCTTCGATCGTGCTGCTGGGCAATGTCGCCGCAGTGGTGTTCGTGCCGCTGGGGCTGTATCTGGGGCTGCGCTGAGGCAGCCCCGCCGGTGATTCAGGCCGCCGGCCGGGTGCGAATTGCGTGCTTGGGACGCCACGCCTTGGCCACGGCATCGTCGGTCTCGATGTAAGGGCCGCCGATCAGGTCGACGCAGTAGGGCACGGCGGCAAAGATGCCTTGCACGATGGCTTTGCCGTCTTCGCCGCGCAGGCCTTCCAGGGTTTCGCGGATGGCGCGCGGCTGGCCCGGCAGGTTGATGATCAGGGCGGCGCGGCTGGCGGTTTCGCGGATCACCGCCACCTGCCGCGACAGGATGGCCGTGGGCACGAAGTGCAGGCTGACTTGGCGCATCTGCTCGCCGAAGCCGGGCATTTCCTTGGTGCCCACCGCAAGCGTGGCCTCGGGCGTGACGTCGCGCCGCGCCGGGCCGGTGCCGCCGGTGGTCAGCACCAGGTCGCAGCCGGCCACGTCGACCAGTTCGATCAGCGTGCGGGAGATGACTGCCTGTTCGTCGGGGATAAGGCGTTCCACGCCCTGCCAGGGCGAGGTCAGGGCGTGCCCGAACCACTCGCGCAGGGCCGGGATCCCTTCGTCCTGGTAGGTGCCGGCCGAGGCGCGGTCGGAGATCGAGACAAAGCCGACCAGCAATTCGTCCGGATGGTTGCGGGCAATGGGATGAACCATCGCGTGCGTCGTGGTTTGCGTCATCTTGTCCCCAATGGGTTTGGCGTCCTGGTTATTCTTCGGCGTCCGGCTCGGCTTGCGGCTCGTCGGATGCCGCCGCCTTCTTGCTCTCCAGCGCATTCTTGATGGCCTGGAACAGTTCGCGGAAATAGCGCGGCGGCTTGTTCATCTCGTGCTCTTTGCGCGCATTGCGGATGATGTTGCGCAGCGCCTGCACATCGATGGCCGGGTGTTCGGCCAGGAACTTGGTCAGGGCGGCGTCGTCCGCCAGCAACAGTTCGCGCCAGCGCTCCACCAGGTGCAGCTTGGCCGTCTCGGCCTTGCTGGCGCCCTTGAAGCCTTCCAGTACGCGCTGGATGGCTTCGACCTCGTCGTCGTCCAGCTTGCGCATGACCTTGCCCACGAACTGCATCTGGCGGCGTTTTCCTTCGTGGTTGGTGATGCGCCGCGCGTCGCGGATGGCGTCGGCCAGCGCTTCGGGCATGGGCACGCGCGCCAGCCGGTCCTTGGGCAGCGCTTCGAGTTCCACGCCCAGGTCCTGCAGGGCGAGCATATCGCGTTTTTTCTGGGACTTGCTCTTGGGCAGGTCGTCGTCGTCGGCCGGTTCGGGGGCGAACTGGCCGGGGAAGCCGGAGGCGTTCCGGGGGGAGGTGCGGGAGTTTCGCGTCATGGGTGGCATTTTATCTTGCTATGATTCTTGTTTGGACTTTTGATGACCGCGCCCACAATGGATCAATCCGCCGACCAGACCGCCCATTTCACTTATACCCAGGCCCAGCTTAGCGAGATGGCCGCCGATGTGCTGCGGGTGGCACGCGAACTGGGCGCCACCGACGCGGCAACCGAGATTTCCGAGGGCAGCGGCCTGTCGGTCTCGGTGCGCAAGGGCCAGGTGGAAACCATCGAGCAGAACCGCGACAAGGTGGTGGGCGTCACGGTCATGATCGGCAAGCGGCGCGGCAACGCCAGCACCTCGGATTTCTCGCCCGCGGCGCTGCGGGCCACGGCGGAGGCGGCCTACAACATTGCCCGCTTTACCGCCGAAGACGATTGCGCGGGTCTGGCCGAAGAGGAGTTGCTTGAACGCAACCCGCAGGATCTCGACCTGTTCCACCCGTGGAATATCGACGCCGAACAGGCCATCGAGATCGCGCGCCGCGCCGAAGCCGCCGCCTTCGCGGTCTCGCCGCGCATTCGCAACAGCGACGGCGCCAGCGTGTCGGCCCAGCATTCGCAGTTCGTGCTGGCCACCTCGCGCGGCTTCACGGGCGGTTATCCGTACTCCCGCCACTTTATTTCCTGCGCGCCGATCGCCGGCACCGGCAGCGGCATGCAGCGCGACGACTGGTACTCGTCCAAGCGCGCGCCCGACGCACTGGCCGCGCCCGAGGACATCGGCCGCTATGCCGCCGAACGCTCGCTGGCCCGCCTGAACTCGCGCAAGCTGTCCACGCGCCGTTGCCCGGTGCTGTTTGAGGCACCGCTGGCGGCGGGCTTGCTCGGCGCCTTCGTGCAGGCCGTGTCCGGCGGCGCGCTGTACCGCAAGTCGACGTTCCTGTACGACACGCTGGGCAAGGCGGTGTTCGCGCCGCACATCCACATCCACGAACAGCCCCACCTGCCGGGCGCCATGGGCAGCGCCCCCTTCGACGAAGAAGGCGTGAAGACCCACGCGCGCGACGTGGTTCGCGCCGGCGTGGTGGAAGGCTATTTCCTCTCCACCTACTCGGCCCGCAAGCTGGGCATGAAAACCACCGGCAATGCCGGCGGCTCGCATAACCTGACGTTGTCCAGCTCGCTGACCGCGCCGGACGACGACTTCGCCGGCATGTTGCGCAAGCTCGGCACCGGCCTGCTGGTGACGGAACTGATGGGGCAGGGCGTGAACTACGTGACGGGCGATTACTCGCGCGGCGCCTCGGGCTACTGGGTCGAGAACGGCGTGATCCAGTTTCCGGTGGAAGAGATCACCATTGCCGGCAATATGGTGGAGATGTTCCGCCAGATCGTGGCGATTGGCGCCGATTCGCTGGTACGCGGCACCAAGGAAACCGGCTCGATCCTGATCGAGCAGATGACGATCGCGGGCAACTAAAGCCACGGCGGCGGCCTGGTTCCCGGGCCGCCGCGCGTTTCACGCCGGCAATGTCTTATTCCTCGCCGGACGGCGGGCGCTCGTAGGTAACGAAGGCGTAGTCGAAGCCATTCGCTTCCGAGTGATGCGATTCGCGCGCGGTGGTGATCCACTGCTGCGGGTCGATGGGGGGAAACACCGCATCGCCTTCGACATCCGCATCGATCTCCGTCACCACCAGCCGGTCCGCGCTGGGCAGCGCCTCGGCATACAGTTGCGCACCGCCGATCAGGAAGATCTGCTCGACGCCGACGCATAGCCGCTGCGCTTCCTCGAGCGAGTTCGCCACGTCGCAGCCTTCGATGCGCAGGCCGCGGTTGCGGCTCACCACGATATTGCGCCGGCCCGGCAGCGGCCGGCCGATCGATTCCCAGGTCTTGCGGCCCATCACGATGGGCGCGCCCATCGTGGTGCGCTTGAAGTGCGCCAGGTCCTCGGGCAAGCGCCAGGGCAGGGTGTTGTCGCGGCCGATCACGCCGTTGCGGGCCTTCGCCACGATCAGGGTCAACAGCGTCATACGGCCACCGGTGCCTTGATGGCCGGATGCGACTCGTAACCCACCAGTTCGAAGTCTTCGTACTTGTAGTCGAAGAGGCTGTCCGGCTTGCGCAGTATCTTCAGTTGCGGCAGCGCCATCGGCTCGCGCGCCAGTTGCGTTGCCACCTGTCCGGCGTGATTGCTGTAGATATGGCAATCACCGCCGGTCCAGATAAAGTCGCCCACTTCCAGTCCGGTCTGTTGGGCGATCATGTGCGTCAGCAGCGCGTAGCTGGCGATATTGAACGGCACGCCCAGGAAGATATCGGCGCTGCGCTGGTACAACTGGCAGGACAGGCGGCCTTCGGCCACATAGAACTGGAAGAAGGCGTGGCAGGGCGGCAGCTTCATCTGCGGAATCTCGCCCACGTTCCAGGCCGACACGATCAGCCGGCGGGAGTCCGGGTTGCTGCGGATCTGCGCCACCAGTTCGCTGATCTGGTCGATGTGCCGGCCGTCCGGCGTCGGCCAGGCGCGCCACTGCGAGCCGTAGACAGGTCCCAGTTCACCGTTTTCATCTGCCCATTCGTCCCAGATGCTGACGCCGTTGTCCTTCAGGTACCTGATGTTGGTCGAGCCTTGCAGGAACCACAGCAGTTCGTGAATGATCGACTTCATGTGCAGCTTCTTGGTGGTCACCACCGGGAAGCCTTCGCGCAGGTCGAAGCGCATCTGGTAGCCGAACACCGAGCGCGTGCCGGTGCCGGTGCGGTCGGCCTTKTCGGTGCCATGCTCTTRCACATGGCGCATGAAGTCGAGGTACTGTTTCATCGGCGCGGGTGTTGGGGAAAGTGACGCGACAGCGTTGTGCGCGTAATGGGGCAATCTGCCCGGAGGTCGGCAAATTGCTAAAGGCCTAGCATTTTATCGCAAAGCAAAAAGGGCCGCCTCGCGGCGGCCCTCCTTTCATGGTCCGGCGTCCTCAGGTGCCGGCGCCATCGTGCATTACTGCGCCGCCGTGGTCGGAGCCCGGCGCTTCTGCACCAGGTAGCCACCGCCCAGCACGCCGCCGATGACCAGCACGAACAAGCCGTAGTAAGCCAGGGCGTTGGTGTTGAAGAACTCCTTCACCAGCGGCTCGCTGACGATCATCTTGACTGCCGTGAAGGCCAGCACGCCGGCGCCCACGAAGATGACCGACGGGAAGCGCGACATCAGCTTGAGCACCAGGCTCGAGCCCCACACCACGATGGGGATGCTGATCAGCAGGCCGAGCACCACCAGCAGGAAGCTGCCGTGCGCCGCGCCTGCCACTGCCAGCACGTTGTCCACGCCCATCACCGCGTCGGCGATGATGATGGTCTTCATCGCGCCCACCAGGGTGGTCGCGCCCGCGCCATGTTCGTCRCCATTGCCGTCGTCGGACAGCAGCTTGTAGGCGATCCACACCAGGGCCACGCCGCCGACCAGCAGCAGGCCAGGAATCTTGAGCAGCCAGACCACACCGATCGTCATGGCCGAACGGACCACGACTGCGCCGACCGTACCCCAGACGATGGCCTTCTTCTGCAGGTGGGGCGGCAGGTTGCGCGCGGCAAGCGCGATCACGATGGCATTGTCGCCGGCAAGCACCAGGTCAATGACGACGATGGACAGCAGTGCCGTCAGGAACTGCATCGTGAACAGATCGGTAAACCATTCCATAAAATCTCCTCGAAACAACGATAGCCAAAAGCCGTGCGCAAACACCGGGTTAGCCTGGAGACATGTTGGTTGGGAGCTGTGGGGGCGCCTTTGCAAACCATGAAACCAGGTTGCAAAGGTCTTGCTCGACCGCCATATGGTTGTTGGCGCGGTCAGCACAACCGGAGGCTATTTGTGATCAGCCTCGGAATGACGATTGTGCTAAGGGCAGGGCCCCGGAGCTACTCCCCTTTGAGGGACGAATCCGTTCGGATCAGGCCGAAGCGGAAGCGCTGAGGCGGATTATAAACGAAGCCACATGCTTTGTGCTGTTGTGAATGTTTGATAAGGCGCACTTTACGTCGGATATCGCGATGCCATCGACGGGCAGAGACTCTTCCCTGGGCGCCGGCAGGACGATATACGGAACCGATGGCGCTTTCCGTGTCATTCTTAGTGAAGATTACGGCGCCCGGAAGGGTTTGTGCATTGCGGTAAGCACACTCCGCGCGCGCCAGCTATTCTGAGTAGACTGGCTTTTGGCCGATGCGCCCCAGACGTCACCGGAGGCGCATCCCTTGCCAGCCCCGCGCATGCGTGACGTGCGGGCACCTGGGGGTTTCATGCATTGCCATCGACCAACAAGGAAACGTCATGCCGGCCGTCCCGACCCCGTTGAACCCACGCCACAGCCATTCCCAATCCAACCGCAACGCCACTTCGGCCCTGCAACCCAACGGCAGCCAGGCCAGCACTGCCGTCATCGCCAACGGACACGCGCTGCCGAATCCGGTACCGCGGCTGGATTTCATCCAGCAGTACCATGAGGACAGCGGTGCCCTGCGCGGCGAGATCACGCGCGGCCTGCTGGCCCCCGCCGCCAGCATCAGCCCCAAGTTCTTCTATGATGTACTTGGCTCCCGCCTGTTCGAGGCCATCACCGATCTGCCCGAGTATTACCCCACGCGTACGGAGGCCGCGGTCTTCTCCGCGTTCGCGCCCGCTATGGCCGCGCGTGCCGGCAGCGGCTGCGTGCTGATCGACCTTGGCGCGGGCAATTGCCAGAAAGCGGCGCGGCTCTTCGGCAGCCTGCAGCCGGCGCAATACGTCGCACTCGACATTTCGGTGGAGTTCCTGCGCGGCACCTTGTTCTGCCTGCAGCAGCAGCATCCGCAGATTCCCATGCTCGGCCTTGGCGCCGACTTGTGCGTGCCGCTCGACCTGCCGCCGGAAGTCAGGCGCGGGCGCCGGCTGTTCTTCTATCCGGGATCCAGCATCGGCAACTTCGCGCCGGAGCAGGCGCGGGCCTTGCTGCAGCGTCTGCGGGCGGCCGCGGGGAGGGGGGATGGCGTGCTGATCGGCGTCGACCTGCTCAAGGACGAGCAGGCGCTGGTGGCCGCCTATGACGACCCGCTAGGCGTTACCGCCGCCTTCAACCGCAATGTGCTGCGTAACCTGAACCGCATCGTCGGCAGCGATTTCCAGCTCGACGACTGGCGGCACGCGGCCAGCTTCGACCTCGAGAACTCGCGCATCCAGATGCACCTGCGGGCCGGGCGGGACGTCACCGTGCGCTGGCCGGAAGGCAGCCGCGCCTTTCGCGCCGGCGAGCGGATTCACACCGAGGATTCCTATAAGTACCGGCCGGCCGATTTCGCCACACTCCTTGCGGCTGCGGGCTTCGACGATCCGGTCTGGTGGACCGATCCGCGCGGCTGGTTCGCAGTGTTCCATGCGCGCGCCTGAGCAGGGCGGCAGGCGCTGCGCGGGCGGGGATGGTGCTGGTGTCATAATGCCCGCATCCCTCCTTGGGGGCGCGGCGCATGAGGCGCGCCGCCCGCCGGGCAAACCAACCGTGGGCCATCCCATTCACCGTCAGGGTTCTTGATGAGCGGCTTTTCCATGCTTCCCGACCTTCATTTCAATGGTGGCAAGACCGTCTGGACGGACGCCCGGAGGCTGCCCCGCGAGGGCCTGGCGCAGGCGCTGGTGGAAGCGCGCAACCGCACCCTGGCCTGGCTTGCCGCGTTCGGCCAGACGCGGCGCGGCTGGGAGGTGCCGCGGCAGGATTTTGCGAACCCGCCGCTCTGGACGCTGGGCCATGTCGCCTGGCATGCCGAATGGTGGTGCCTGCGCGATGTGCGCACGCTGGAGCGCGATGGCCTGCCGTTGCGGGCCGCCGGGGTTCCTTCGTTGCTGGCCGGCGCGGACGAATGGTTCGATCCCGAACGCATCGATCCCGATGCCCGCTGGGAGGCCACGCTGCCCGACGTAGCGGTGGTCAAACGCTATGCCGCCGAGGTGCTCGAAGCCACCTTGCGCCGGCTGGCGGCGCAACCGGACGATAGCGATGCGGCGCTCTACGCATGGCGTCGCGCGCTGTTTCACGAAGACAGCCAGGGCGAGGCCCTGGCTGCGCTGCTGCAGGCCGTGGGCATGGCGCCGGTGGAGCCGGCCGTGGCGCTGCCTTCCGTGTCGGTACCGCACGCCGGCACCTTGCAGTTTCCCGGTGGGCGGTTCATCCAGGGCTGGAATGAGCCGGATGGCTTCGCGCTGCCCGACGAACTGCCGCCGCAGCCGACCTATGTGCCAGCCTTCGAGATGGATGCCGCGCCGGTCAGCAATGCGCAGTTTCTCGATTTCGTCGAGGACGGTGGTTATGAGCGCGCGGCATGGTGGACGGTGGCGGGGCACCAGTGGCTGATGATGCAGGACCGTTCCGCGCCGCGTTACTGGGCCAGGCATCCGGAGTCCCGGGCGTGGATGGCGTTGCGCTTCGGCAGCCTGCGCACCTTGAATCCTGACGAGGCGGTACGCCACGTCAGCCTGTTCGAGGCGCAGGCCTGGTGCGCCTGGGCGGACCGGCGCCTGCCTACGGAAGCGGAATGGGAGCTGGCGGCGGTGCAGGCGCGCGGCGGCTTGCGCTGGGGCATGGTTCGCGAGTGGACGGCGACGCCCTATGAGCCCTATGCCGGTTTTGTCGCTGGCCCGGCCGATGTGGAGTTCGTTGACTGCTTCGCCACGCACCAGGTGGTGCGCGGTGCCTCTTTCGCCGGCGTGGCGCGCCAGCGCCATGCGCGCGCGCGCATGGCGCTGCTGCCGGAGGACGATTTCGCGTTCGTGGGCTTTCGCAGCTGTTCCATATAGAGAGGGCCGGCTGGCCCCTTCGTCTGACGTCTCACGCCAAATGAAAAAAGCACCCGAAGGTGCTTTTTTCATTTGTTGCGATGGAGCGCCGCATAGGCGACGCATCCATTCAACCGCGCGAATTAACGCTCGAAACGCGAGCGGCCACCGGTGTTGCCGTTGCCGTTGCGCTGGCCGCCGAAGCCGCCGCGGTTGCCGTCGCCGAAGCTGCGGGGCGCGCCGTCGCGGTTGCCATCGCGGTTGCCAAAGCTGCGGCCTTCGCCGCCGCGGTAGCCACCGTTGCCGCCGTTGCCTGCGCCACGGTTGCCGTCGGCGAAGCTGCGGGGAGCCGCGCCATCACGGTTGCCGAAGCCACGGTTGTCGCCGCCGCGGTAGCCGCCTTCGTTGCCGAAGCTGCGCTGGCCGCCGGTCGCGCCCTGGCCGCGATAGCCGGTGCTGTTGCCATTGGCGTTGCCGAAGCCGCCACGGTCGCCAAAACCACGGTTGCCGTCGCGATCGCCGAACGGGCGGTCGCCTGCGGGACGCGGGGCCCCGTCACGGCTGCCGAAGCCGCGGCTTTCGCCGCCGCCGAACTTGCGGTCGCCAAAGCTGCGGTTCTCACCGCCGCGATAGCCGCCGCCATTGCTGTTGCCACGGTAGCCACCGCGGTCACCGCCCGGCTTGCCGCCGAAGCCGGAGCGCGGCTTGGGCGAGCGGCGCGGTTCCAGGCCTTCGATCACCGAAGCGTCGACGCGGTTGTTGGTGAAGCGCTCGATGCGCTTCCACTGGAACATGTCGCCATGGTTCACGAGGTTGATGGCGACGCCCGAGCGGCCGGCACGGCCGGTTCGGCCGATACGGTGCACGTAGTCTTCGGCTTGCTTGGGCAGGTCGAAGTTGACCACGTGGGTGATGTCCGGCACGTCGATGCCGCGTGCGGCGACATCGGTTGCCACCAGGATGCGCAGGTTGCCGCGGCGCAGCGACGTCAGGGTGCGGTTACGCGCGCCCTGGGTCATGTCGCCGTGCAGCGCGCCGGCTGCGAAACCGGTATCCGACAGGCGCTCGGCCAGCGAATCGGCATCGCGCTTGGTCGCGGTGAAGACGATGGCTTGCTTGAGCGTGGCGTCGCGCAGCAGGTGGTCGAGCAGCTTTTCCTTGTGCGACATGTCATCGGTGAAGTGCAGGCGCTGTTCGATATTGCTCTGGTCGGCGCGGGTCGCGGCGATCTCGATGCGTTGCGGGTCGCGCAGCTGGCGCGAAGCCAGTTGGGCGATGCGGCCGTCCAGCGTGGCCGAGAACATCAGCGTCTGGCGGGTGGCCGGGGTAGCGGCAACGATGGCGTCGATATCGTCGGCGAAGCCCATGTCGAGCATACGGTCGGCTTCGTCGAACACCAGCATGTCCAGCGCGGACAGGTCGATGCGGCCGGCTTCGACGTGGTCGAGCAGGCGGCCAGGCGTTGCCACCAGGATGTCAGGCATCTTCGACAGCGCGGCGAGCTGCTTCGGATAGGGCATGCCGCCCAGGATGCTGGCGCACACGATGCGGCGCAGGTGGCGGCCATACTTGGCGGTGGCTTCGGTCACCTGCAGGGCCAGTTCGCGCGTGGGGGTCAGCACCAGCAGCGCGGGTTGCGCCGGCGACGGACGGGGGCGCTTGCCCTTCATGCGCTTGACCGGATCATCGGAACGCGGGCGATTCGGCGAAGCCTTTTCGCTGATGCGCTGGATGGCCGGCAGGATGAAGGCGCCGGTCTTGCCCGAGCCGGTCTGGCTGGACACCAGCAGGTCGCGGCCAGCCAGGAAGGCGGGAATCGCTTGTGCCTGCACCGGGGTCGGCGTGGTGTAGTTCAGTTCAACGAGGGCGCGCAGGATTGCTTCTTCGAGGCCAAGCTTGGCAAAGCCGTTCTCGGCATTGACGTTGGCGGCGGCGGCAGGCGCAACGGCTTCCGGGCTGAGCATGGCGTCGAGCTTGTCGAGCGGGCTCGGTTCCTGGATAGCGGGCGTGGCGATGGCGGCGGCTTCGGTCGATGCGTCGGCGGCGGAGGCAAAAGCTTGCTCCGCACGAATGTCGTGCTGGGTCATGTCGTAGTTTTCTTTAAATGCATGGCACCCCATGCCGAACTAGCGAACAGGGGCGGGCGCAGTGCAAAGTCTTAAAAAGGCTTCGGCGCCAATCGGTGAGGCCGTTACGACAGACACAGCTGACAGTACGGCGGCAGGCAGGGCGACACCGGGCACAAGGCCGGGCGCGCGGTCCCTGGCAGGCAAACAGCTCTGTAGAGCTATTCAACAGGATCGGAGACGAGGCGACGTCGGTGAGAAATGCGTTCTGTCGGGTATCACCACTTGGCCTTGATTCAACAACTTTAAGGCAGGCCAGCCGGCGGGACCGGGGAGCAGAGCTTGAGAGCGGGGGCGGTATCGCCTGCCGGAAGAGACCGGTAGACGTGTTGCACAACTCACAGTGCGAACTCACGGCGCGAATTATAGCAGAAACAAAAGTAAGTTTGTTGCACTGCGATAGGAATTACTTTGAGGTGCCGAACGGCGATTTTTGAGGCTCATTGGGCGCTTTTCATGGGGGTTTGCCGATCCCGCATTCGATATTGCATCCGCAGGCCGCCTGCCTATACTGAATCCGTCGGGCGCATCGATGCCCGGCAAGGTGGCGGACCGATGAGAACCCGCTGACCTTCCTCGGCGCTTTGCTTTAAGTGCCGCTAGCCGCTGATATCGCGGCAGTCGGCGTCATTGCCAGCTTTCCTTTGGCTCTCCGGGTGGTCCGGAGGGACGTCCGCGTCATGGGCGGAATCATGGGAAAACCTGCTTGCACGGCTGTTGCCGCGATAGCGCCGGCGTTGACCTGGATGGTCCGGACCGTCCGCAACCAGCCCGCCAGTGTACTGGCGGGCTTTTTCGTTCGTGCTCCGGGTTTGGGGTACCGCAAGCGCTACTTCCGGCTTCCGTTAAGCTGACCCATATGTTGCACGGGTAATCCATTGATACCTTTGCTAACAGCCGGAAGTCTCGCGTCAAGTTATTCTCGGGCCTGAAACTGGCAAAACGAGATAGCGATGACGAGAAGGATTCTTTTGTGCGCGGCGGCTGTAACTGGCTTGATGGGCGCACTGGGCATGGCGCCTGCGGCACATGCGCAGGTATCGGTCAATGTGTTGATCGGCGTGCCGCCGCCGGCTCCCGTCTATGAAGTTGTTCCCGTGGCGCGCCCTGGCTACGTCTGGGCGCCCGGCTACTGGGACTGGGATGATCGCGGCCACAAGCACAAGTGGAAGAAGGGCAAGTGGGAGCGCGAGCGCGCGGGCTATGTCTACGAGGCGCCGCGCTGGGTGCAGGCGCGCGATGGCTGGGTGCTGGTGCCCGAGCGCTGGGATGGCAGGCCGGGCAAGAAAGACAAGGGTTATCACTGCCCGCCGGGACACGCCAAGAAGGGCGAGTGCTGAGCAGGGGAGCGTGGCTGGTGAGGTTTTGATATACTCCGGGCCTGCTCCCGGATCCGCGCCGCCAAGGCGCACCAACATGTCCACGGAGTCTGTCCTCTCGCCGTAGTTC
>NZ_JBFTNE010000100.1:0-28524 GCF_056397325.1 Cupriavidus sp. 05N39 | reverse complement strand
TTCAGCGCGTAGTCGCGTGCGCGGCAATAGCGCTGTTCTTCGGGTGTCATGGCCTGCTCGACGCCGCCGGGGAGGTACTGGCGGACGCCGATGTCTTCGAGTGGCTGCGGGTCGTTCAGGACCGGGATCAGCACCGGGACGAACTTTGGGATTCTCCAGGCGCGGAAGTCATAGAAGGTACGAAGGAAATTCCATTTGCGCTGGCGCCGGTCTGTCCCCAGCACATAGGCCATGCGTTCCATGCTGCCGGGATCATCCAGCAGTGCAAGTCCGAGAACAGCACCCTGACGCACGCCATAATATTTCGCTTCCAGGTATGGTCGGATATCGGCAACGCGTTGTTCCACAGGTACGGATATCTGGGCCATGGTCAGCAGGAGCTCCTTGTCATCTTCCTCTTCCGGAGGCTGCAGTTTTGCCTTGAGAATGGGGTAGACCTCGGGCCGCGGATCTTCGATCAAGCCATAGATGCTGTTGTATCCGCCGCCATTGCCGAAGCCCTGCGCTAGAAGCAGCGCGGATTCCTGTGTGCGGATCTGCCTCAGGCAAGCATAAGCGGCATCCTTTGTGTCACTTTCCTTGGCGGTCGCGATGAGGTTATTGGGATAACGTCGGGCGAGAATCGCCTTGATCTCAGGAATGACCTCGTTCCGGTAAGTGCGGCAGTATGTCTTGGCCTCGTCCCATTTTTTGTCGTTAATCAGTTGGGCCAGGGTTGGCATGGCTTGGGTCTCCTGAGCGGGTGCGGTTTGCGCGGTAGCGGATAGGGCCGGCATGGCCGTGGCAATGCCATAAAGCAGCGTCAGGCAAACACGCCATGACCGGGTTTGGCGTCGATGTCTTGGCTCCATGCGGTGTCGGTTCCTTTTGATTTGGATTGGTTGAGCAACGCGATATTGCGCGCTGTGGCGATTTCAGATTCGTCCGCACGGGACACAATCGTCGGCACGACTTTGCAACACAGCATCTTGCCGCCGCAGTCGACGTATCCCCCATTGGGGTACTGTGTTCTGCCATACCCCACATCGTTCAAGCGTCCGCGTTGACGTACGTTGGCTTGAAGCGGGGGCGTCGCCTGCAGTGCGGTGGAAACGTACATCAGGCTCCGGCGCGACCAGTAATCCTGCATGGCGTGGTCTTCCGGCCGGGTAGGCGGGTTCGCTACATCGTCACCGCTGGCGTTGATCGTGCCGGGATGCCAGAGGCCGAGGTAGTGGCCGATTTCGTGGGCAATGGCCTGTATGACTTCCGGTGCAGCCTGTTGGAAGCCGCCAGCCATCTTCTCGCCAACCACCAGCGCGGTGTTGCAGGCCCCCCATCCGATGCCAATCCCGCTCATGGTTCGGACCAGGTACATATTGAGCTTGCCGCTTAGCCGATTGACGCTGGTTATTTCATCGAACTCGGCAGCATTCATTTCACCGGCCTTTGTGAGCCGGATGTTCTCGTCGAGCCAGCCTTCGATCTCGTATTGGATGCCGGCCGCGCGCCAGATGTCGTTGACCTTGTCGAACAGGTTCCAGATATCGTGACGGGTCAGGCCTGGGCCAACCGGCGCAATGGCAGGATTGTCCTTCTGGCCGATGGTCATGGCGTGCACGACCACGGCGACCCAGATAGGGTTGTAGACTTCCACATAGAGGCGATGCAGGAGCGGGCCACCAGCGTTGCTATAGCGAACCTCAATGGTGGCCTTCCTGGGCTTCTCCCTATCACCGCCGTTGACTCCAGTCAGTTGCACGATATCGCCCGATGGCGTGCCAACCGTCACCACGCTTTCATCCGTGCTCTTGACGGACAATGGCACATTCTTGAACAAGTGCAGGCGTTGCAGGTAGATCTGAATGGTCTGTCCATTCGTCAGGCTGACCACCGGGCCGGGCCTGCCATCGACATAGCCGCGGTCATCCAGTTCCGGGTATTTCGGATCGAATCTGTTGTAGTTCTCGCGCACGAAGCGCACCGGCACGAAGCGGTGTCCTTCGTAGATCTCCCGCGCGAGTGGCTGCGACTTGCCTGGCTGCGGCTTGCCCTTGGCCGGCTGGGGTGGCGGTACGGCGCACGGTGTCATCGTGTCCGGCGGGGCGCTGCCGCCGCCTGCCGCCAGCCGGGCCACGAAATCGGGATGAAACTGCCTGGTGGTGGAGCTTGCGATGTCGGTGTGAAAGCCATATTTCCGGCCCGGATCGATCTTGCCATCGGCACCCACTTCGTGACGCTCGATTTCCCCGTCCGGCATGAGGCCGTTGTCCACCTGGAAGCGAAGAATGGCGTCCTCGATTTCAAGATGATCCAGCTTGTCGTTGGGCGTCTGGGGTTCCACTCGTGTGTTCGGTGGTACATAACAGTACGGCTTGTCGTAATAGCCCAGGATCATCAGGCGGCGTTTCGCGCCCTGGATGCTCATCGTCGTCCGGCCGTCGGTCGCTTCGTCGGCGCTGTAGTCGCGCGGTTGCAGGTGAATGGTTGTCCCCAGGATTTCCAGTTCTCCGGTCAACCCCGGCCGCAATCCCGGCAGCAGGATCTGGCCGTTGGGTTCGGTCTGGCTCTCGATGTCTGGCCGGCCGGGAATGCGCAGCTTGTAGAAGATGCCAGCCAGTGCGCGCTCGGACACTTTGCCGCTCATGCCGGGGTAGGTCTGGAAGTAAATCCGCAGGGGCCGCAGCGGCAGCCCCACCTGACAAACTGCGCCGCCGGGCTTCAGTGTCAGCGTGGGGAGCGGGGCCGCGGTCTTGGCGGGCTGGGAAGGATGGGTCGCCATGGTGTCCTTACAGGAGTTCGATTTTCAGGGGTTCGCCGAATTCGGCCAGACGCAGCGCGGTTTCGCCATCGGCGTTGGTTACGCCTTCGATGACGCTGCCATCGGCGCGCGTGATGCGATAGGGCTGGTAGGGCGCTGGCTGGTTGGCGTCTTCCCAGTGCAGCTTGTAGAAGCCGGAGTAGCCCTTGCCGAAGCTGGGCATGGGCGTGGTGCGGGTCTTGGGGCCGGTGAGCAAGCGGCTGCCCGCGTGGACCGCCCAGGACCCGCTGGTGCCGCTTTCGATGGAGCTGGGCGTCATGCGGTAGTACGTGCCGCCTACGTTGAAGACGATCTCCTCGGCGGCGGTGATCTCTACTTTCTTCTCGGTGCTGGTGATGCGCAGCGTGTCGCGCGACACCATCTCCATCTCATTGTTCTGCGCCTGCGCGATGAATTTGCCCTTGCGCGCGATCAGCTTGACATCCTCTGTGTGGCCGCACCTTCGCCCAGTGCCTGTTCCAGCCGCTGGATCGTTTCGCGCATCGCCAACGCATGGCCCTCTGCCTTGCGCCGGGCCTCGGTAGTGATCAGCATGCCGTCCGAACGGATGGCGCCCTTGCCATCGGTGCGCAACTCGAACCCTTCGCCGCGCTTGTCCTTGCGCCCCTCGGCGTCCTTTACCCGCACGTTGTGGCCCAGCGCCAGCAAGCTGTTCTGGTAGGCCGAGGCTACCTGGACCTGTTGTTGATCCTGGGTATCGTCATAGAGTGTGTGGTTGCGGCCCTCGCCAAACAGCTCCTTGCTCCGATAGCCGGATAGGGCATGCTGGCCGGGCAGGTTCCAGGGCGGCAGGTTCAGGCGGTTGTTCACCCGCCCGACAATGATCGGCAGGTCCGGGTCGCCTCCCATGAATTCCACCAGCACTTCCTGGCCGATGCGCGGCACGTGCGTGCTGCCGAACTGGTCGCCCGAGGCATAGTCGGCCACGCGAATCCAGCAGGAACTGTTCGCGTCGTCTTTGCCATAGCGGTCCCACGGGAACTGGACGCGGACCCGCCCCACGTCATCGCACCAGATGGCCTGGTTCTCGGGGCCGACGACCCTGGCGCTGTGATAGCCGCCCACCTTGGGCTTTTCCACGCGCTCTGGGCGGAAGATCTCATTGCTGGGCTGCGCTTCGAATTCGACCTCGCAGCGCCATTGCTGGCCGCTGCCGGAGACTTCCCCCACGTCCTCGATCCACAGGCGCGCGGCATAGATCAGGAATTCGCGGTTCGCCTTGCGCCGCATGAACCGCTTGAGTGTGAACATGCAGCCCGGCACCATCGCGCGCACGTTGCCCTTGCCCCGCACCCGGTAGCCGTGCTGGCGCATCGCTTCCATGCGGATGCGTGCGAGCATGTCGCCTTCCTGCCAGGCATCGCTGCCGGTCTTGGGTTGGGTGAAGTCGCCCGGCCACACATACCGTTCCTGCATCGGGTGGCTGGTGTCGCGCGGATCTTTGCTGGTGACGTTCAGATCGGCACGCGGCTGGTTGAAGTCGTAGTCGCCGTGCGTCCACTTGCCCGACACCAGCCGGTCGTGGATTTCGAAGGCGTGCAGGTGTTCCTTATCCACGCGATCCGAAGAGGGATACCAACTGATCGTGTGATAGGCGGCGCTGGGGAATTTGCGAAAGGCGCCGTTGCCATCGGTCAACACCATGCGGTGATGGCCATCTGCGTGTTCCCAATGGAAGTTGATTCCAAATTCGCTGAGGATGCGACAGAGAAACCGGTAGTCCGTTTCACCGAACTGCCACTGACATTCGCGCCGAGGGTACTCGATGCCGAACAGGCGCCGCTCGACCGGGAAGGTGTAATCCGACAGCACTTTCTCGGCGATTTCAATCACCGTCATGTTCTGGAACGACTTGTAATCGGTGGTCTGTGTGGCGAGCCAAAGCCAGGGGCGCAGCGTCATGCGGTAGACGACGTGCTGGTTCTCATAGATGGGGCCGTACAGGTCGGTGACGATGCCGGTGATTTCGCGCGTGCCCTTGCCGACGCCACCTTCAGGGCCTGACCCGGCGCCGTCCAGTTCAATTTCAACCGTCAGTTCCTGCCCCTGCATGGCTTCCATGTCCAGTTCGGCGGCAGGGCCATACAGGGCATTGCGTGCATCCGGGGTCTTGAGTTCCAGTTCGTAGGCGAACAGGCTGTTGATGCTTTCGGTGCCAGACAGCTTGGAGAACACCAGCATCGGCTGGCCAAGCAAAGTGGGCATGCCCGCACCGGTGACGCGGACGGTGCGGGAGGAAAACGACGGCAAGCGATGACCCATGCAAAACACTCCGTGAGAGATTGGAACTCGGTGGCTTGCGCATGGCGGCTGCCACGCGGTTCGGCCAGTCCAGGCGCAGTGACTCAGGGTGATGCTAAATAGGTGCGCTTAGCGAGTAAATCGGACGCGTCCGAATTCGCTATCGAAGTCAAATGCAAAGCGGAATGAGTTACGGCTGATATCACGCTCATTTCGGATGGCGCGACCAGCCTGGCGCAAGAGGCAATACCCGCGCTAGCGCGTTTGCAAATTGCTTACATTGCGTGGCGCGCAAACGACGCGGTCAGGTACTGCTGTCTGGTGCATGTCCGGCCATCCTTGCGCGTTGCGTGCCGGGCTTCTAGGAGGGCCAGAAGTTATCCGGATGAGGACTGCTACCTGATCGCCGGTGCGCACGGATCGCTAGCCGTGCAGACCATGCGACTCAAGACCTGCGCGCGCGACAAAGACCGCTCATGGTTAAAGCCATTCCAGGCCAGCGTGGCCGGATTGGTGCACGAGGACCCGCTCGAACGGCAGCTCGCGCATTTCTGCGACGTGATCCACGGCACGGCGAAGCCTCTTGCCACCGTGCATGATGGGCTGCAGAATCTGCGTGTCGCCGAGGCCATCGCCGAGGCTGCGCGCACAGGCTGCATCGTCGGGACGGTGGAGGCCTGAGCCGTGCATCCGCCAGCAAGGCGGCACCGATCGGAAGACCGGCAAGAACACCTGGGAAAGAGGAAACAACATGCAATCCGTACTCGTCATCAACGGCCCCAACCTGAACCTGTTGGGCACGCGCGAGCCGCAGATCTATGGCTCGACCACGCTGGCGGACGTCGAGGCGGCCCTGAAGCAGCAGGCCGCCGGAATGGGCTTGTCGCTGGACTGCTTCCAGAGCAACCACGAAGGCGCCATCGTCGACCGCATCCACGCGGCGCGCACCGAGGGCGTCAGCTACATCCTGATCAATCCCGGCGCGTTCACGCACACCAGCGTGGCGATCCGCGACGCCTTCGCCGGCGTGGCGATTCCCTTCGTGGAGGTGCATATCTCGAATGTGCACAAGCGCGAGGCGTTCCGCCACCATTCCTACCTGTCCGATATCGCGGAGGCGGTGATGGCAGGCTTCGGCACGCAGGGCTATGGCCTCGCGCTGCAGTTCATTGGCGCGAAGCTGAGAGCCACGCCGGCTAAATGAAAGCGGCGCGGCCCGGCGGAAAGCCGCCGGGCCGCGCCTCGCGCCGTCATGCGTTTCAGTGAGCGGGGGACTGGCCCTCGATCGCGCCAGGGACTGCGCGCGGCGCCATGAAGTACATCCAGGCCAGCGCGAGGAAATACGCGCAGGGAATCATGGTGAACAGCACCGAGTAGTTGTTGTGCGTCCTGGTCAGCACGTAGCCGACGAGCTGGGTCATGAACATGCCGCCGACGGCGCCCATCATGCCGCCGAAGCCGAACACGGAGCTGATGACTTCCTTGGGCGTGTAGTCCATCACCATGCTCCAGATGTTCGCGGTCCAGGCCTGGTGCGCGCCAATGGCGATCGAGATCGCGGCCACCGCCATCCACAGGCTGCTGGCGCCGGCGGCGAACACGATCATGGTGATGCAGGCGGCGAAGAGCAGCATCGACAGCAGCCGTGCCTTCACCGGCGCCATGCCCCGGCCGATCAACAGCGACGACAGCGCGCCGCCGCCAACGCTGCCGAGATCGGCGGCGAGGTAGATGACGATCAGCGGAATGCCCATCTGCGTCACGTTGATGCCGAGGTTGTACTGCTGGTTGAGAAACGGCGGCAGCCAGTAGAGATAGAACCAGAATACGGGGGCCGTGATGGTGTAGGCCAGCGCGAAGGCCCAGGTGCCGCGCATGCGCAGGATGCGCGAGTACGGCACCTTCTGCGGCGCGGGTTCCACGCCTTGCTGTACGTAGCGCAGCTCGCCCTGGCTGACGCGCGGGTGCTGCTCGGGATCGTAGTAGTTGCGCACCCAGAACACCACCCAGATGAGGCCGAGCGCGCCGATGCAGAAGAAGGCGGCCTGCCAGCCCCAGGCCACGAGGATCAGCGGCAGCATGACCGGCGCGACCATGGCCCCGACGTTGGTGCCGGCATTGAACAGGCCCGTGGCCACGGCACGCTCGCCCGCCGGAAACCACAGCCGCGTGGTCTTGACGCAGGCGGGATAGTTGGCGGCTTCGGTCAGGCCCAGGAAGAAGCGGCAAACCATGAAGCCAACGGCCGACACCGCCAGGCCGTGCGCGCCGGCGGCGACGCTCCACAGCAGCACCGCGATCAGGAACGCGCGCTTCACGCCGACCTTGTCGATAAAGCGCCCCTGCGCCCCAAAGCCCACGGCATAGCCAACCTGGAACCAGAAGTTGATATTGGCGTAGTCCTGGGCTGTCCAGTTCATGGCCTTGGCCAGTACCGGCTGCATCACGCCCAGCGCCGCACGGTCGATGTAGTTCAGCGTGGTGGCGAAGAACACCAGGGCCAGCATGCCCCAGCGCATGCGCCCGACGGCGAAGGCCGAGCGTATCTTGTCGCCAATCGTGCCATGCACGGCGAGTGGCGTGACAAGGTCCTTATGTGTCGTAGTCATGGGGGTGTCTCCGGGAATTTCCATTCTGTCTTGCGCCCTTGCCGTGGCATGGCGTCTGTGCTTTTGCGGCAGCGTACCCGCTGCGTGGCCGGCGAGCGCGCCGCTCAATAGGCGATCCTGGCCACGGCGCGTAACGCATCGGCCGTTGCCGTGCCGAAGCCGAAGAATTCCAGGTAGGCCGGAATCATTTCGAACAGCATGTCGGTGCCGACCTGGACCTTGCAGCCGCGCGCGATGGCCGCGCGCAGCAAGGGCGTGTATTCGGATTTCATCACCACCTCGCCAACCCATGCCTGCGGATCGATGCGCGATACGTCGAAGGGCAGGGGATCCGTCTCGTTCATGCCCAGCGGCGTGGCGTTGACCACCACTTCGTAGCCGGCGGGGTCGTTGGCGCCCACGCTGACCTGCAGGCTCGGATAGTGCGACTGCAGGCGTGCCGCCAGCGCTTGCGCGGAGGCTTCGCGCGCGTCGAACAGCCCCAGCCGCGCCACTCCGGCGGCAGCCAGCGACGCGGCGATGGCCGAACCGACGCCGCCGCAGCCCGAGACCAGCACGCTGGCGCCCTCCAGCCGGCAGCCCTTGCGCTGGATGCCGCGCACGAATCCGGCGCCATCGAACTGGTCGCCCAGCAAGGTGCCATCCTCGCGCAGCAGCACGGCGTTGCAGGCGCCGGCGATGCGCGCGGTCGGGGTGAGCGCGTCCACCAGTTCCATGGTGGTGACCTTGTGCGGCATGGTGATCAGCGCGCCGCGGATATTGGTCAGCCGGAACAGCGCGCGGAATCCGCTCGCGAAGTCCTCCGCTTTCAGGCCCATGGGCACCACCACGGCATTGATGCCGCGCTGTTCGAACCACGGGTTGTAGATCATCGGCGCCTTGAATGACTCGGTGGGGTAGCCGATATGGGCGATGAGAGTGGTCTTGCCGTTGATCATGATGTAGGCCGGGTTCGATGTGGATAGCCGAAGCTTAGAGGCTCAAGTGGCTTGTTCCAAGAGATTCAATCGGCACAATGCGCGATAGATGGACGAATGCGCGCGATTATAGGTCGAAATTCGGGTTTGCCCCCGGTGCTCCACCTACCCGGACAGAGCGGCAAGGCGAGATAAGGGTTTACGCCAGTTTCGTGCGTTCATCGTTCGCCGGTGCACGAATAATGTGGCGGGCCGGGGCTGTTGCCATTGTTGGCTGCGGGGGCGGCGGCTACGCTTCGGCTGCCGCCGCGCCCACCCGGTTCGGCGCGCGCGGGTCTTGCGGCCGGGCTAGAGCGAAGCCGGGGCCCTTGCTATGATGAGTGACGCCACACCCGCAGCCACCACGGATTCCATAAAGGAGCAGAGACATGAGCCTGTCGGCAGACGCTTTTTCCCCGCGCGGCGACGATTTCCAGCCTTGGGAGAATCCGCTGGGCATCATGGGTTATGAGTTCATCGAATTCGCGTCTCCCGACCCCGTGGCGCTCGGGCGTACCTTCGAGCGGTTCGGCTTCCATGCCATTGCCCAGCACCGGCACAAGAACGTGAAGCTGTTCCGGCAAGGCGAGATGAACTTCATCGTCGACGCGGAGCCGGATTCCTTCGCCACCCGCTATGCGTCCGAATACGGCCTGTCGATCTGTGCGGTCGGCATTCGCGTGAACGATGCGGCAACGGCCTTCGCGCGCGCGATCGATGCGGGCGCATGGCCGTTCGAGGGCGGGACGGTGGGGCCCATGGAACTGAACATTCCCGCCATCCAGGGCATCGGCCAGTCCATCATCTACTTCATCGACCGCTGGCGCGGCAAGGAAGGCCGGCCCGGCGACGTAGGCGACATCTCCATCTACGACGTCGATTTCCGCTCGCTGGCCCATGCGGCTTCGGACGCCGCCGCGTCCACCGCAGCCGGCCTCACCCGCGTGGACCATCTGACGCAGGCGGTCGATCCGGGCCACCTGGAAGAGTGGCTCGATTTCTACCGCAACGTGCTCGGGTTTCGCGAGATCCACGAAGTCAACGCCGGCTGGCATGTCGCCAGCGATTCACGCGTACTGCTTTCGCCATGCGGTCTGATCCGCATCCCGATCTACGAGAAGGGCACGCAGCGGCACGACCAGATGGAGCACTACCTGTCCGGCCATCACGGCGAGGGTATCCAGCATATTGCGCTGGCGACCGACGACCTCGTGGCCAGCGCGGCCGCGCTGGAGCGCAACGGCGTGCGTTTCGTCGAGCCGCCACCAGCCTATTACGACACCGTCGATGCGCGCGTGCCTGGCCACGGGCTGGATCTGGCCGCGTTGCGGCGCTATGGCATCCTGGTGGATGGCGCGCAGCGCGACGACGGGACGCGCGAGCGCTTCCTGCAAGCCTTCGCCCGGCGCGAGGCCGGCGAATTCTTCTTCGAGATCGTCCAGCGCGACGGCTACCACGGTTTCGGCGAGGGCAACCTGCCGGCGCTGGAAGCGGCCATGGCCCGCGCGCCCAGGTCGCCGGCCTGACCGGCCTGCGGATGGCCGCGCAGTGCCAGCTGCCACGCCAGGCCGCCAACGGCGATGCCGCACTGGCTTGACGGCACGGACCTGCTCGCGGATAGTGCGGTTCGCGGCATCCCGTGCTCAGCGCGGCGCCGGTGTCGTCCCAGCTTTTTCCTCCCTTGTTTCAGGCCGTGCAGCCGCGGCCCTCGCGTTCGCCGTCACCATGAATCTTCGCCCTCCCGCTGTCTTTCCGGCATGCCCAACCCTTGCCCGGCTGATGCTGGCGCCGGCCCTGGCACTTTGCCTCGGCTTGCCCGCGTGCTCCCGGCACGACACCTCGCCCGAGGCGGCCGGCGCCTCGTCCGCCGAGGCCAGGCCGGCCTCCGCGGCGGTTGCGCAGGCCGACAGCCTCAAGCGCGAGGCCCTGATCCGGCTCGCCTTTCCCGGCTGGCGCGACGACGACAAGGGCCGCGTGGTGCGCGCCCGTTTGCCGGACCAGGAGTACAAGGGCAAGGGCGAGGCGCCGCTGGTGGAGGACACCATCGACGTCAAGCCGATCCAGGTAATCCGGCTGGATGACATCCACGCCGTGATGCTGACCGAAGGCGTGACCGTGGATGAAGGCGGCACGCGCAACGATAGCCACGCCGCGGGCGCCTGGCTGGGTGCGTATTTTTTCACGCGCAACGGTGAAGCCTGGCAACTGGACCGGCGCGTCGACGGCTATGACTACACCGGCGTGGAAGGCTCGCTGGGACAGTCATCCGTCACGAAGATCTCAGCCACGGATTTCGCGCTGACCCAGACCTGGGGCAGTTGCTGGCAGGGCTATTGCGGCAGCTGGGCCTCCGTCTATCGCCTGGCGCCGGGGCAGATATCGACCTTGCTGGGCAGCGTGGCAATGAGCGCGGAAAACAGCGGTGCGCTGGAACCGTGCGCGGACGCGCTCGCCGGCAAGCCGCTCGCGCCCGCCGAACGCGGCACGGACAGCCAGGACGATGGCGAGCAGGTCTGCTACCAGGTGGAGGGCAAGCCGGCCTTCGCGCTCGGCACGGATGCGCCGGGGGAGCTCACGCTGACGTTCCAGGGCGAGGAGGTCAAGGTGCCCGGCGGCGCGGCCAAGCCCCGGCGCCGCTCGCTGGACGCAGTGGTGCGCTATCGTTTCCAGGACGGCAGGTACCTGGTGAGCCAGGGCCAGAACCCGGTTCCCTCTTTCTGAGCCTCCCAGGCCGGGGCGCGCCGCCGGGGCTTACCGGTGCTTGCGGGGGCGGCGCGGAAGGCGTAGCTTGTCGGCTTGCCGCCGCCGCGACGGCAAGACTCCCACGGTCCTGACCGCGCGCCGCCCGCTGCCGCCACTTCCCGAGCCGCGCCTGCACGCTTGCCGGCTCCGGCGTGCCCGTCCCACGCACTCAGAGAATCGCGCACCCATGACCGACATCCATCACGCCGCCGCCCAGGGTTTTTCCAGCCAGGCCGATACCTACGCCCGTGGCCGCCCCGACTATCCGCCGGCGCTTGGCGCCTGGCTGGAACAGGAGCTTGGCCTGCGGGCCGGCAAGACCGTGCTGGACCTGGGCGCGGGCACTGGCAAGTTCAGCCGCCTGCTGCTGGCTACCGGCGCCACCGTGATCGCGGTCGAGCCGGTTGCGGCCATGCGTGCGCGGCTCAGCGCCGCGGTGCCCTCGGTGCAGGCGCTCGAGGGCACCGCCGAGGCCATCCCGCTGCCCGGCGCCAGCGTCGACGCGGTGGTCTGCGCGCAAGCCTTCCACTGGTTCGCCAACAGCGCCGCCATGGCCGAGATCGGCCGCGTGCTGCGCCCGGGCGGCAAGCTCGGCCTGGTCTGGAACGTACGCGACGAATCGGTCGACTGGGTGGCGCGGCTCACCGCCATCATGACGCCGTTCGAGGGCGATGCGCCGCGCTTCTACAAAGGCGACTGGAAGGCGGTGTTTCCGGCGGCAGGCTTCGGCGAACTAGCCCTGTCCGCCTTCCCCTACGAGCATGTCGGTCCCGCGCAGCAGGTGGTCGTGGACCGCGTGATGTCGGTCAGTTTCATTGCCTCGCTGCCGCCGGCGCAGCAGGATGCGGTGCGCGCACGGCTGCAGGCCGTGATCGACGGCAGCCCGGCGCTGGCCGGCAAGCCGAGCGTGGCGTTTCCCTACCGGACCGAGGCGTATAGCTGCCAGCGGCTGGGGTAGCAGGCGCGGGCGGGGGGGCTACGGGGAAGCCGTGCCTGGCGCCGGAGCCGGTGCGGTCATGCCGTAGTCGGCCGGCGCGTCGGCCGGGCGCGGCGTGTCACCCGCTCGTTCGATCCAGCCGCCGCCGAGGAACTGGTAGAGATCGACCAGGTTCGTCAACCGTTGCAGCCGCGCGTTGATCAGCAGCAACTGCGCGCTGTAGAGGTCGTTTTGCGCGGTCAGCACGCTCAGGTAGCTGTCCACCCCGTTGCGATAGCGCAGGTCCGACAGCACCAGCCGGCGCTCCTGCGAGCCGGTGAAGCGTTCCAGTGACTTGATCTGGTTGTCGAAGGTGCCGCGCGCGGCCAGGCCATCGGACACCTCGCGAAAGGCGGTCTGGATGGCTTTCTCGTAGCTGGCGATCTCGATGCGTTTCTGTACCTGCGCCAGGTCCAGGGCCGCCACGTTCTGGCCGCCCTGGAAGATCGGCAGGGTAATCTGCGGCGCGAATGACCACGCGCCGGAACCGGGCTTGAACAGGCCGCCGAGCGTTGGCGAGAGCGTGCCCGCATTGCCCGTGAGCGTCACGCGGGGGAAAAAAGCCGCGCGCGCCGCGCCGATGTTCGCGTTGGCGGCCAGCAGTAATTGCTCCGCGGCGGCAATGTCGGGGCGCCGCGTCAGCAGGTCGGACGGCAGGCCCGCCGGGATATCGGCGAGCAGGGCCTGGCTGTTGAGCGGCAGGCCCGGCGGCAGGTCCTCCGGCAATGGCTCTCCCACCAGCAGCACCAGCCCGTTCTCCGCCTGCGCGCGCAGCCGGGCTTCCGTTTCCAGGTTGGCGCGCGCCTGCTCGACGACGCCTTCGGACTGCCGCAGGTCAAGCTCCGAGCCGGTCCCGACATCGAACTTCAGGCTGGTGATGCGCAACGACTCCTCGGCCGTCACCAGCGTGGCGCGCGTGACGGCGAGCGCATCGTCGAAGGCGAGCATGGCGAGATACTGGTTCGCCACCGAAGACAACAGGGCAAGCTCTGCCGCCTTGCGGCTTTCCGCCAGCGACAGGTACTGCGCGAGCGCCTGGTCCGACAGGCTGCGGATACGGCCGAAGAAGTCGATTTCCCATGACGCGTTGAGGCCGACCGAATATTCGGCCGCAATGGTCCGGCCCGCGACCGTCAGGTTCGCCGGCGTGCGCGCCCGGGTTCCCGAGGCCGCCGCGTTGACCGAGGGAAACAACGCCGCGCGCGTGATCTGGTACTGCGCCCGCGCCGCTTCTATGTTCAGTACCGACACGCGCAGGTCGCGGTTGTTCTTCAGCGCCAGCTCGAGCAGGCGCTGAAGACGCGGATCGGCAAAGAAATCCCGCCAGCCGATATCGGTCGCCGGCGCGGCCGCCGTGGTACTCTCCGCGCCGCTCGCGGCGGGCTGCTGGCCGTAGGCGCCGCCGGCGGGGAAGGCCGGCGCAACAGGGGCGGCCGGGCGCTCGTAGCGTGGCTGGAGCGTGCAGCCGGCGGCAAGGATGGCCACGGCGGTCGTGATCGATGCGAGTCTGGGCATCTCAGTGTCCTTCCCTGTGCATGCCGGCGTCGCCGTTGCTGTCCGGCTGGTCAGGCTGGCCGGAAGGCGGCGATGGCGGGGGAGGCGTCCCCGGCGCTGCCTTGGTCTTGCTGAACTTGCCGATCACGACGAAGAACATCGGGATCATGAAGATGGCCAGGAAGGTCGCCGTCAGCATCCCGCCGATCACGCCGGTACCGATCGCATGCTGGCTGCCCGAGCCCGCGCCGTTGCTGAGCGCAAGCGGCATCACGCCAAGGATGAAGGCGAGCGATGTCATCAGGATCGGGCGCAGGCGCAGGCGGGAGGCCTCCACCGCCGCATTGATGGTGCTCATGCCCTGGTCGCGCAGGTCGCGGGCGAATTCCACGATCAGGATGGCGTTCTTGGCCGACAGGCCCACCGTGGTCAGCAGGCCGACCTGGAAGAACACGTCGTTCTCCAGCCCGCGCAGGGTGGCTGCCAGCAGCGCGCCCAGGACGCCGAGCGGCACGACCATGATCACAGAGAACGGAATCGACCAGCTTTCATACAGCGCGGCCAGGCACAGGAACACGAACAGGATCGAAATGCCATAGAGGATCGGCGCCTGCGAGCCGGACTGGCGCTCCTGGTACGACAGGCCCGTCCATTCGTAGCCGATGCCGGGCGGCAGTTTGGCGGCGATGGCTTCCATGGCGTTCATCGCCTGGCCGGTGGATTTGCCGGAAGCGGCCGCGCCCTGGATCTCGGTCGCCGGAATGCCGTTGAAGCGTTCCAGCTTGGGAGATCCATAGATCCAGGCCCCCGAACCGAATGCCGCGAACGGCACCATGCCGCCGGACGCGTTGCGCACGTACCAGGCGTTCAGGTCCTCGGGATTCATGCGGAATCTCGGCTCTCCCTGCACGTAGACCTTCTTGATCCGGTTGTCGGTGTCGAGGAAGTTGTTGATGTACAGGGAAGCCCATGCCGCGGAGAAAGTCTGGTCGATGTCCGCGGCGCTGACACCGAGCGCATTGGCTTTTTCGCGGTCGATGTTGACCTTGAACTGCGGTGTGTCGTTCAGGCCGTTCGGGCGGACCTGCGCGAGCATCGGATCCTGCGCCGCCATGCCGAGCAGCATATTGCGCGCCTGCATCAGTTTCTCGTGGCCCAGGCCGGCGCGATCCTGCAACTCGAAGTCGAAACCCGCGGCCGTGCCGAGTTCCGGGATCGACGGCGGATTCAACGGGAACACGTTGGCGTCCTTGTACCCGGCGAAATGTCCGAAGATCCGCTTGACCAGGGCAGGGGCTTTAAGGTCCGCGGACTCGCGCTGCTTGAAGTCCTTCAGCCGCACGAACACCAGGCCGGAGTTCTGCCCCCGGCCGGCAAAGCTGAAGCCGTTCACCGTCAGCACCGCCTCGACCGCGTCTTTCTCGCTATTCAGCAGGTACTGCTGCACATCCAGCAGCACCTTGGCGGTGCGCTCCTGCGTGGAGCCCACGGGCGCCTGCACCAGCACGAACATCGTGCCCTGGTCTTCTTCCGGCAGGAACGCCTTGGGCAGCCGCACGAACAGGAAGCCCACGATCAGGATCACCACCAGGTAGATGATCAGCCAGCGGCCGGAGCGCCGGATCACGTGCACCACGCCGCCACGGTATTTCTGCTGGCTCTTCGCGAACGTACGGTTGAACCAGCCGAAGAAGCCGGTCTTTTCGTCGTGATGGCCCTTCGGGATCGGCTCGAGCATGGTCGCGCACAACGCCGGCGTCAGGATCAGCGCGACCATCACGGACAGCACCATGGCGGCGACGATGGTCAGCGAGAACTGCCGGTAGATCGCGCCCACCGAGCCGCCGGAGAACGCCACCGGCACGAACACCGCCGACAGCACCAGGGCCACGCCGACCAGCGCGCCGGTGATCTGCTCCATGGCCTTGCGCGTCGCGTCGCGCGGCGACAGGCCTTCCTCGGCCATGACCCGCTCGACGTTCTCCACCACCACGATCGCATCGTCCACCAGCAGGCCGATGGCCAGTACCATGCCGAACATCGACAGCGTGTTGATCGAAAACCCCACCACCGACATCACCGCGAACGTCCCCAGCAGCACCACCGGCACCGCGATCGTCGGGATCAGCGTGGCGCGCAGGTTCTGCAGGAACAGGTACATGACCAGGAACACCAGCACGATGCCTTCGATCAGGGTCTTGATCACTTCCTCGATCGACAGCGTGATGAACGGCGTGATGTCGTACGGATACTCCACCACCACGCCCTGCGGCGCGTACCGCAGCAGCTCGGTCATCTTGGCGCGTACCGCCTTTGCTGTGCTGAGCGCGTTGGCACCGGTGGCGAGCTGGATGCCGAAGGCCGCGGTCGGCTGGCCGTTGTACTTGGTGTCGAAGTTGTAGTTCTCGCCGCCAAGATCGATCCGCGCCACATCCTTCAGGCGCACCTGCGAGCCGTCGGTATTCACTTTCAGCAGGATATTGCCGAACTGCGCAGGGGTTTGCAGCAGCGTGGCTTCCGTGATGGTGGCCTGCAGCATTTGTCCCGGCACCGACGGCGTGCCGCCCAGGCTGCCGCCGGCCACCTGCACGTTCTGCGCCGCGACCGCGTTCTTGACGTCGATCGGCGTCAGGCTGTAGTTGTTCAGCTTGGTCGCGTCCAGCCAGATGCGCATCGCGTACTGCGTGCCGAACAGCGTCACCGTACCGACGCCGTCGATCCGGCTGACCGGGTCCAGCACCTTCGATGCCACGTAGTTGGCGAGGTCGTAGCGGCCCATGCTGCCATCCTTCGACACAAAGGCGAGGATCAGCAGGAAGCTGCTGCTCGATTTCGTGACCTTGGTGCCCAGTTGCTGCACGGCCTGCGGCAAGAGCGGCGTCGCGAGTTGCAGCTTGTTCTGTACCTGGACCTGCGCAATGTCCGGATTGGTGCCGGCCGCGAAGGTCAGCGTGATGGTGGCCGTGCCGGAGTCGTCGCTGGTGGAGGACAGGTAGAGCAGGTGATCGAGACCGCTCATCTGCTGCTCGATTACCTGCGTGACGGTATCTTCGACGGTTTTTGCGGAAGCGCCGGGATAGGTGGCGCTGATCTGGACGGCGGGCGGGGCAATCGTCGGGTACTGGGCAACCGGCAACGTGGCGGTGGAGGCCAGGCCGGCCAGCATCAGGATGATGGCGATCACCCACGCAAAGATTGGCCGGTCGATAAAGAACTTTGCCATGAAGGCGGCTCCCTTTTATTGCGCGGCCGGGGTGGATGACGGGGATGGCGCCGACGATGGCGCCGCTGTCGCCGATGCCGCAGGCGCGCTCGCGGGGGGCGTTGCCTGCGCGCCGGAGGCCGGCTGCGCCGGCACCTGGGCCTCGACCGGCTTTACCGTCATGCCGGGTTTTGCCTTTTCCACGCCGTTCACGATCACGCGATCGCCCGGTAGCAGGCCGCTGTCCACCACCCAGCCATTGCCGAAGGTGCCCGAAGTGGCGATCTGGCGCTGGGCTACCTTGTTGTCCTGGCCGACCACGAGCACCACCGGCTGCCCCTTCTGGTCATGCGTGACGCCGATCTGGGGCACGACGATGGCCTTGTCGTTCATGCCCTCGTCGATGCGCGCGCGCACGAACATGCCCGGCAGCAGCACCCGGTCCTGGTTGGGGAAGATCGCGCGCACCGTGACGGAGCCCGTGCCCTGGTCGACGCTCACGTCGGTGAACTGGATCTGGCCGGTCTGCGGGTAAGTGCGGCCGTCTTCGAGCAGCAGCGTGACCTTGGCGGCGTTGGCGCCGCTGGTCTGCAACCGGCCTTCCAGGATCTGGCGGCGCAGCCGCAGGCCTTCCACGCTCGATTGCGTCAGGTTGACGTAGATGGGGTCCATTTGCTGCACGGTGGTCAGCAGGGTGGCCTGGCTGGCCTGCACGTAGGCGCCCGGCGTGACCTGCGACACGCCGCTGCGCCCGGTGATCGGCGAGACGACATCGGTGTAGCCCAGGTTGATCTGCGCCGTTTCCACGCCAGCCTTGCCAGCTGCCACGTCGGCCACCGCCTGGCCCAGGGCGGCAACGGCGTTGTCGTAGTCCTGCTTGCTCACGGCGTTTGCCCCGACCAGTATCTTGTAGCGCTGGACCAGCGCTTGCTGCGTGCCGACGTTGGCCTGCGCCTTCGCCAGCGCCGCCTTGGCATTGTTGAGCGCGGCAATGTAGGGCGTCGGGTCGATCTTGTAGAGACGCTGTCCGGTCTTGACGTCGGAGCCCTCGGTGAATTCCCGGCGCTGCACGATGCCATCGACCCGCGCGCGCACCTGCGCCACCAGGAACGCGCTGGTGCGGCCGGGTAGTTCGGTCGTGACAGGCACGGTGGCCGGCTTGACGGTGACGACGCCGACTTCCAGCGGCGGGGGCGGCGGCGCAGCAGGTTTCTGTCCGCACGCGGCAAGCACTACGGCAATCGTCGCGGCACTGATATGGCGAAATGGAACCCGCTCGATGCGCATGAAAGAACCTCGGAATCGGTGGTAGGGGACTGGAGACACGAAAACACGCATGCGCCGGATGCGCGCCGGACCGGGCCGGCGGGGCGGCTTGACGGCCCGGTGACGGATGCGGCGCGGCGGGGCGCCGGCCGGCGCCGGGGAAGCAAGGCGGCAGCCATTCCGGCTTTGCGCCGCGCAAGGCCATCGTTGAAGGTTCGGCTATCGGTCGTGGCCGCGATCAGGGCGGCGGCGATGGCCGGAAGCCTCGCACGGCGCGCGGGAAAGGCCGTGAGAGCGTTGATGCCTGACCTGGCCATGGGAAATGGCAGGACGAACGAGGTGGAGGAAGGTGATTTCCGCAAACTGAATGCGAGCCTGTGTCAGTGCACTCAATCCAGCCATTGCTCGATCACTTCATCGTGACGTCATGCCGTCATGCCGTGAAGCGCTGTGACTATTCATTTACCGTCACAGCAGGGCAGAGTGGGGCGAAACGGCGGGGCGAAATGGCGCATCACATCACTCTAGATCACTTGCATGACAATGCAAGGAACGTCGTGAAGTATCGCGGGCCGCACGAGCCTGGCGCGGAAGTCGGCGATACGCCGCGATTGCGGCGGCGGACAGCGACGCACCCCCTGCGATGGAATAAAACCGGGGCGCCATGCGTTTACCCGTTGGGCAGGACCGGCGGCGGCATGCGCGCAGCCGGCCGTGGCGCATGCGGCATCGGCCGATGCCGCCGCCGCGTGGCCTGCCACCAAGGAGACCAACATGAAAGCGCTCCGACTGGTTTCAGCATTGCTGCTGGCGTTGATGGCGGTGGCGGCCTGCTCGTCGGATGGCGGCGGGTCCGGCCAGTCATCGGCCTCGCGCGACGGCAGCCGTAGCACGAGCGGCACCGGCGGCATGGGCGGCGGCGGGTACTGAGATCCGCGCGGATGCATCGGGATGCGTGCCCCATGTCTTGTCAGCTGTGAGCTTTGGCGATGACATAGCGGTCTGGCTTCCGCAACTGCGGCGCTATGCGCGCGCCCTTACCGGCGACGCCGCGTGGGCGGACGACCTGGTGCAGGACACCGCGGAGCGCGCGATCGCCCAGGGCAGCCGCCTGCGCGCGGGCAGCAACGTCAGGGCCTGGATGCTGACCGTGCTGCGTAATCTCTATATCGATCAGTTGCGCCGCCGCCGCGAAGTGGCCGTGGACGACGCCGACCCGCTGTGGCAGCGGCAGGAGGCCCCGGCAGGCGAAATCGACGGGCTCTTGCTGCGCGATGTGCAACGCGCGCTGTACCGGCTGCCGGCAGAGCAGCGTGAAGTGCTGCTGCTGATCGTGCTGGAGGGCTTGAGCTACCAGGAGGCCGCCGCGGTATTGCAGGTGCCGCCTGGCACCGTGATGTCGCGCCTGGCGCGGGCGCGGGAGCACTTGCGCGCGTGGCTTGGCGATGGCACCGGTGGCGCAGGTGGAAACAGCGAGCGGCACGTGCCGCTCAAGGTGGTGAGAAATACGCCATGAACGACGATCGGGAAACTGGCTCCAGCCAACCCGCACCGGATATCGAGGCGATAGCGCGCTTGTGCGCGCTGGTGGACGGCGAACTGCCGGAGTCCGAAGCGGCGGCCGCCCGCGCGGCGCTGGCGCATGACGCGCAGGCGGCAATGCTGGCGGAGCGCTATCGCCAGCAGAATGCCGCGCTCAAGGCCTTGTTTCCGCTGCCAGCCAACCTGCGTTATGTGCTGGTCAGGGCGCGGCCGCGCTGGTGGCGCCGTGCCCTTGCCGCGCTGGGCTGGGCGCTGGCCGGAATGGCGCTTGCCCTCGGCGTGGCCTGGCTTCCCGGTGCGAGCGCCGATCCCCGCGAGTTCGCGCGCCACGCCGATGCCGCCTACGCGGTGTTCGCGCCCGAACAGCGCCATCCGGTCGAGGTGGCGGCTGCCGACCAGCCACACTTGCAGGCCTGGCTGTCGCGCCGGCTCGCGCGCACGCTGACCATCCCGTCGCTGGACGAATACGGATTCGCGCTGCTGGGTGGCCGGCTGCTTGTGGGCGACGCCGGCCCGGCTGCGCAACTGATGTACCAGAACGCGGCCGGCGAGCGGCTCACGCTGTACATCACGCCGGCGGCGCCGGCTTCGGCCTCGCTCGGCCTGCTGCGCCAGGCGGACCGCCGCACCTATTACTGGGTCGGGGGCGGGGCCGGCTATGCGCTGTCAGGCCAACTGGGCGAAGCTCGCCTGCGCGCCATCGCCGGCGATGTCTGCGCCAGCCTGGGAGGGCATCCGGAGGCGTGGCGATAGCGGTCCGCGGCGCGTTTTGACGACGTCAGGCAGCGTGGCATGAACGGGGGAATAAACGGGGGGAATAAGCGGGGGCGCCAATCCGTTTACGTAATGCAGGCGCGCAGGCGCGTGCGCCAGCCGCGCCAGCGGGTCCTGCAGGCAAACCGATGTGCCGCGGGATGTGCCTTGCGCGTTGCCCTGGTACGTCGCAAACGTCGGGCGTTCGTTCCCTGGGATGACATCATGGGAAAAGCTCTGGGTGCCGTGGCGGCGTTGCTTGCCGGCCTCGGCTTGAGCGTGCCGGCCGCAGCGCAGATGGCCGCTGACGCATGGAACGGCTATTCGTCGCCCTGCCAGCAGATGGCGGGACAGGTGGAGATCGATGGCTACCTGCAGCAAGTGGTCGGGCTGGCCTGCCTGCAGCCGGACGGTTCGTGGCAGATGGTGGAAAGCTCCGGCGGCACCATGATCTATACGCAGCCGGCTTACTACGTCGATCCGTGGTACTGGGCGCCGGTCGGTGTCGGCTTTGGGGCGAGCTTTATCTTCGTTGACCGTTTTCATCACTTTCACCATATGCACCACATGTCCTTCGCGCACGCGGGGGGCGGCTTCCATGGCGGCATGCGCGGTGGGTTCCGGGGCGGGTTCCGCGGTGGATTCCAGGGTGGATTCCAGGGTGGATTCCATGGGGGCGGCGGTGGCGGTGGCCACCACCATTGAGGAGGGAGGCCGGCGCCGGACGTGAATGCGAAACAGGTGCTTCCGCCGGACTGTTCCACGGCGCGGTTTGCGCGGGCCCTGGATGATTTCGCCTCGGTGCTCGGGGAGGGCGCGGTATTGTCAGCGCCCTCCGACCTCGCCGCCTATCTCGATCCCTACTCGCCACTGCCCGATGAAGATCCGGGGGCCTTCGCCCCCTCCGCGGTGTTGCTGCCGGCCAGCATTGCCCAAGTGCAGGACGCGCTGCGCGTGGCAAGCGCCGCGGGCCTTGCGCTCTGGCCGGTTTCCATTGGCCGCAACCTGGGCTACGGCGGCGCCGCGCCGCGGCAGCGCGGCACGCTGGTGCTCGACCTGCGGCGCATGAACCGCATTCTCGAAGTGAACCCGGCGCTGGCCTATGCGCTGGTGGAGCCGGGCGTCAGCTATTTCGATCTCCACGCGCATTTGCGCCGCGAAGGCATTGCGCTGTGGATCGATCCGCCGGCGGTCGGCTGGGGCAGCGTGATCGGCAATACGCTGGAGCGCGGGTTTGGCGTCACGCCCTATGGCGATCACGCCGCCATGCAGTGCGGCATGGAGGTGGTACTGGCCAGCGGGGAGATCGTGCGCACCGGCATGGGCGCGCTGTCCGGCGGCACGGCCTGGCAATTGCACCGGGACGGCTATGGCCCTGGCATCGATGGCCTGTTCATGCAATCCAATCTCGGCATCGTCACCAAGATGGGCATCTGGCTGATGCCCGCGCCGGAGACGGTCTTGCTGTGCCAGGCCAGCTTTGCCCGCGAATCCGACCTAGAGACGGTAGTCGACACGCTGCGCCCGCTGCGGCTGGCCGAGGTCGTGCACGGGCCGGCCGTGATCGAAAGCGCCGTGCGCTGGGCCGCCGGCGTGTCGGCGCGCAGCGACTGGTATGACGGTGCCGGCCCCATGCCGGCAACGGCGCTGCAAGCCATGATCCGCAAGCTGGACATCGGCTGGTGGAACCTGCGTTTCGGCCTGTACGGACCGGCCGCGCTGGTGCAGGCGCGCTGGCGCATCGCGCGCAAGGCATTCGGCGCGATCCCCGGCGCGCGCCTGCGGGCCTGGCCGTACGACGCCGCCGGCGTGGCCAGCGCGCCGCCGGACAGCGCAGGCGCGCTGGGCCTGCTTGGCGTGCCCAGCTTGTCGGCCATGCGCATGCTGGCGTGGTGCGGCGGCGACGGCGCGCACCTCGATATCTCGCCACTGTGCCCGGCCACCGGTGCCGATGCCATGCGGCAATACCTGCTGGTGCGCGATCGCGCGGCGGCGCACGGCTTCGACTACTACGGTGGCTTCACCGCGGCGCCACGGTGCCTGCATCACATCTTCGCCGCCATCTTCGATCGTGCCGACCCGCAGCAGCGCAGCCAGGCGCGCGCGCTTGCGCACCGGCTGGCGGGCGAACTGGGCGCCGCAGGCTACGGCCTGTACCGCGCCCATCCGGACCTGATGGACCGCGTGGCGGCACAGCAGGATTTCAACGGGCATGCCATGCTGCGGCTGGTCGAGCGGGTCAAGGATGCGCTCGACCCGGCGGGCATGCTGGCGCCGGGGAAGCAGGGCATCTGGCCACGCGGGCGGCGTCCCCGCGCGCAGGGTGGCGGGGACAATTGACAAGGCTGGTGCCGTTCTATACCGTGGAACTGTGTGCGGGAATGTCGTTCCTTCGCCTGCGCCATTCAAGCTTTCCAGTCCTGTTTCCTGTTTCCTGTTTCTACATACATGCCACGTAAAGCTGCCCAGCTATCCGAAGCCGACAAGCATGCCGCGGAAGGCGGCGCCGTAGCCGTGGACCGGGCCCTCTATGTGCTCTCCGCGTTCCATCTTGGCGACACCACACTGAGCCTGGTCGAACTGGCACAGCGTACGGGCCTCTACAAAAGCACGCTGCTGCGCTTGCTGGCGTCGCTCGAACATGCCAGGCTGATCCTGCGTCATACCGATGGCCGCTATGGGCTAGGTCCCGAAGTGGCTCGCCTGCACTCGGTGTATTCCGCCTCCTTCTCGCTGGAGATGGTGGTGATGCCCGTGCTGCGCCAGCTGGTGCAGGCCACGCGCGAGAGCGCCGCCTTTCACGTCGAGCAGGGCGAGCATCGCCTGTGCCTGTACCGTGTCGATTCGCCGCAGCCGGTGCGCGACCACGCCAAGGCGGGCGAACTGCTGCCGCGCAACCGCGGCGCCGGCGGCCGCGTGCTGCGCGCATTCAGCGGCGCGCGCGGAGAGATCTACCAGAAGATCCGGGAAGAGGGCGTTGCCGCGCTGGTTGGCGACCGGATCCCGGACATTGCCGGCGTGTCATCGCCCGTGTTCGGTCCGGACGGCCAGCTGAAGGGCGCGCTGACGTTGACCTGCCCCACGCCGCGCTTTGACGAGGCGTTTCGCCCGCATGTGCTGCTTGCGGCGCGTGACCTGACTGTGGCGCTGGGGGGCACCTTCCCGTTTCCTGTCTGATACCCGGGGATCCAGGCCTCGCTGGCGCTTGCCACGGTCGCCGGTCGCACGCCGGCTCGCTGTTAGCGCTGCGTCGCTTCCTCCGTCCGAACCTGACACGAAACCAACGATGTTTGTCAGGGACAACCATGCCCGGCTTGTCGGGGGTGCCCGGTGGGGCCCCGTGACGTTATCATGCGCCTTTGCGAAATTGACCCGGTATCCAGGCCGCCCCCGCCCCCGCACCTTCCCGTCAACGTCACCGGCAACACGGTATCTTCAAAGGAATCCCGTGCAGTTAGACCAGCAAACGATCGTCGTCGTCATGGTGGTTGTGTACGCCAGCGCGCTGGCCATTTCGGCGGGCCTCCTGGCGGCCTTGCGTCCCAGTGCCGCCGGGCGCCTGTGGGCATGGGGGCACCTGCTGGTGTCGGCGGCCGGACTGGTGCTGGCCGCCAATGCGTCGGCGCGCCTGGTTTATGTCGGCGCCGCGGGCGCGGCGACGTTTATCGCCGGCAGGCTGCTGATTTACCGCGGCGTGCGGATCTACTGCGGCCTGGTCTCGTGGGACCGCTCGCTGGCAGTGGGCGTGTCGGTGGCCGGACTGGCGCTGCTCGGGGTCGCCGGCATGGCCAACAGCCAGGCGCGCATGCACGTGATCGGCTATGGCTGCCTGGCCCTGGTGGCTGCGCTGACCGCCGGCACGCTGCTGTGCGCCCACGGGGGCCGGCGCAGCATCGGCACGCCGCTGGTGGTGGTCGCCAGCCTGATGCACCTGACGACGCAACTGGCCGGCTTCGCCGCCGGTGTGAACGGCATGGTGGCCTCGGGCCCGTTCTACGCCAGCAGTGCGGACGCATTCCTGCTGCTGACGCCGCTTGTGGCTACCTTGCTGGGGTTGTTCGGCTTCACGCTGATGGCGATGGAGCAGGTTATCGCCGCCAAGGAAGACGGCGCCCGGCTGGACGCGCTGACGCGCCTGCTCAACCGCGGCGCGCTCGACAAGGCGGCTACCAGCCTGGTAGCGGCATGGGAGCGCCACGGCCAGCCCTTGTCGTGCCTGGTGATCGACGTCGATCATTTCAAGCAGGTCAACGACCGTAACGGCCACCATGCCGGCGACAGCGTGCTCAAGCTGATTGCGGAGGCCATCGACAATTCGCGGCGCGCCTCCGATGTGGCCGGCCGCTACGGCGGCGAGGAGTTCTGCATCCTCTGCCCGCATACCGATGAAGGCCAGGCCACGACGCTGGCCAACCGCATCCTGAAGAAAGTGCGTGCCATCCCGCTGCCCGGCGACGGGACGGCCTTCGCCAGCGTAAGCATCGGCGTGGCCGAGCTGCGGGGCGGGGCGGCGGGGGTGGACGGGCTGTGGCGCGCGCTGTTCGCGGCGGCCGACCGTGCCCTCTACGCGGCCAAGGAGTTCGGCCGTGACCGCTATGCGCTGGCGTCCTGGATGGCGCCGGCCACGCGGCCGGTACCTGGCGACGTGGGCGATTCCGTCCACGCGCCGATCCGGTAGTTCTACCGCTCAGTCCTGCGCGGGCGGCACGTCCCGCGGCGGATGGCCGTCATAGGTCCAGATGTACTGGCGCGGGATGGGGCCCTTGTTGCGGCCGCCTTGCTGGGTTTGCTCCCATGCGTGGGCCAGGATGCCGACGGAGCGCGACAGGCAGAACAGCCCACGCGCCAGGGGGGCAGGGAAACCCAGTTCGGCATAGATCACGGCCGTGGCGCCGTCGATATTCATGGGGATGGGCTTGCTGCGGCCGGCGCCCAGTTCGGCCTCCACCGCGCGCGCGATGCCGGCGAAGCGGCCCGAAACCACGCCTTCGGCCGCGGCCTTGTCCACCAGTGCCAGCAGGCGTGGAGCGCGCGGGTCCAGCGGATGGAAGCGGTGGCCGAAGCCGGACACGAACTTGCCGTGGTTGTCGCGGTAATCCGCCAGCGCACCCTTGACCGCTTCTTCTTGCGTTTGTCCGCCGTCGACGCGCCGCGCCACATCCTGGTACAACTCCACCGCCTGCTCGCCGGCGCCGCCGTGCACGTCGCCCAGCACGTTGACGGCCGACGCCATGGCGTTGTTCAGCCCCACACCGCAAGTGGCAGCCATGCGTGCGATCGCGATGCTGGGCGCCTGCGGGCCGTGGTCCACCGCCGACATCAGCGCGGCATCCAGCAATTCGCCCTGGCCGCGGCCCGGCAGATCGCCCCGCAGCATCAGCCAGATCATCTGCGCGAACGACACCTGCCCGATCAGTTGCTCGATGGGATAGCCGCGGTAGCGGATCTCGCCGGGCTGCATGTCGATGATTTCGGTGCGCCACCAGTCCTGGGACAGCCGCTGGCCTTCGTTGATGGGTTCGCTCATACGGCACGCTCCTGTTGCAGGGTTTCGATGTCAGCCTCGCCATAGCCGAGCTGGGCGAGGATTTCGCGGGTGTGCTGGCCGAGTTCCGGCGGCGGCGTATCGACCGACGGCGCCTCGCCGTTGAGCTTGAAGCCCGTGCGCACCAGCCGGATATCGCGGCCCACGCCGGGCACGTCGGCAAAGTCGCCGATCATGCCGCGCCCGCTGACCTGCGGGTGGTCCAGCGTTTGCGGCACGCTGTAGACCGGGCCGGCCGGCACGCCGGCCTCGTTGAACAACTGCCACCATGCGTCGGCGGACTTCTTCGCCAGCTCGGCTTCCAGCTCGCGCGTCAGCTCGGCGCGGTTGGCCAGCCGCGCCTGGCGTTCCGCGAAGCGCGCGTCGGTGGCGAGTTCCGGGCGACCCACCACCCGGCATACCGCTTCGAACTGTTCCTGCTTGTTGGCGGCGATATTGATCAGGCCCTCGCCGGTGTGGAAGGCCCCCGACGGGCTGGCCGTCATGTTCTCGTTGCCCATCGGCGCCGGAGTCTTGCCGGCGATCAGGTAGTTGGAGACCACCCAGCCCATGGTGGCGAGGGTGGCCTCGAGCATCGACACATCGATGAAATAGCCCTCGGTACGCTGGTGGTCGGCCAGCGCGGCGGCCACGGCAAAGGCCGCGGTGATGCCGCCGATGGTGTCCGAGACCGGGTATCCCACGCGGTAAGGCGCGGTCTGCGGGTCGCCGGTGATGCTCATCACGCCGGACATGCCCTGGATGATCTGGTCGTACGCCGGCAGGTCCGAGAGCGGGCCGTCCTGCCCGAAGCCGGAGATCGCGCAGTAGATCAGCTTGGGATTGATCAGCTTGAGAGCGTCGAAGCCCAGCCCCAGCCGGTCCATCACGCCGGGGCGGAAGTTCTCCACCAGCACGTCGGCGCTCTCCACCAGCTTGCGGAACACTTCCTTGCCGCGCGCGTGCTTGAGGTTGACGGTAATGGAGCGCTTGCCGGGGTTCTGCGCCAGGAAGGACACGCCCATCAGCCGGCGGTTGAGTTCGGCGTCGGCACCGAGCTGGCGGGCGAGGTCGCCGGTGCCCGGCGTTTCCACCTTGATGACTTCAGCGCCCATATGGGCCAGCTGGTGGCAGCAGAAAGGGCCGGCCAGCACATTGGTGAGATCGAGGACGCGGATATGGCGTAGCGGTTTTTGCATGGCGCGGATTCCAGGTATCAGTGCCGGGGCCGGCTTCGTGGCAGCGAAGCCGGCCCCGGGGTGCGGAGCGGTCGGGGCGGTAAAGACCGGGAGGCTTTACTCTACCTTGGCGCCGGACTGGCGCACGATGGTGCCCCAACGGGTGTTTTCCGCCTTCATGAACGCGCCCAGGTCGGCAGGGCTGCCGCCGCGCGGCTCGCTGCCTTCCTCGCGCATCTTGGCGATGGTGTCGGGCTGGGTGATGGCCTTGTTGATTTCCTCGTTGACGCGCTTGACCACGTCCGCCGGCGTGCCGGCCGGCGCTACCAGCGCCTTCCAGTCCTCCGCCTGGAAGCCGGCGTAGCCGCCTTCGATCACGGTGGGCACGTCGGCCAGCAGCGGCATGCGCTTGGCCGAAGTCACCGCGAGGGCACGCAGCTTGCCGGCCTTGATCATGGGCAGCGCGATGGGCGGCGTGGCGAAGTAGAAATCGGTCTGGCCGCCCAGCAGGTCGGTCAGTGCCGGGGAGGCGCCCTTGTACGGCACATGCAACATCTTGATGCCGGTGCGGCGGGCAAACATCTCGCCGGTGAGGTGGCCCACGGTGCCGGTGCCGGCCGAGGCCATCGATAGCTGCTTGCCCTTGCCGGCGGTAACGAGATCAGCCAGGTTCTTGTATGGCGCATCCTTGCGCACGATCAGCACCAGCGGCTGCGCGGAAACCAGCGCCACTGGCGTGAAATCCTTGATCGCGTCGTAGGGCATCTTGGGATACAGGGTGGGATTGATCGCCAGGTTGGCGGTCTGGCCCATGCCCAGCGTGTAGCCGTCCGGACGGGCCTTGGCTACTGCGTCCATGCCGATATTGCCGCCTGCTCCGGCGCGATTTTCCACCACCACGTTCCAGTGGGTGGACATGCCTACCTTGTTGAACACCAGCCGGGCCATGACGTCGGTGCCGCCGGCGGGGGGGAAGGGTACTACCAGGCGCACGGGTTGGCTCGGGTAGCTGTCCGCTGCCGCGGGGGTGGCGGCGGTGGCGAGCATGGCGGGGATGGCGAGGAGGAGCAGGGCACGGATGGGGGAGGGGAAGAGGGTCAATTTTGTCTCCTGTTTGGGGTGGTGCTCTGCACCGTTGGGTGATTTTTTGTGTTCTGTAGGATAGAACAGTGGTCTTACTTAGGGAATTTATTCGAGAGGATAGGAGGGGTGGGGAGGGTTGTCAAGGGTGGGGTTTTATG